>DATDYH010000022.1:0-5964 GCA_035289045.1 Candidatus Nanoarchaeia archaeon | reverse complement strand
AATTTTAATACTTCATC
The DNA here is from genome assembly GCA_035289045.1 of Candidatus Nanoarchaeia archaeon. Classification (GTDB taxonomy): domain Archaea; phylum Nanobdellota; class Nanobdellia; order SCGC-AAA011-G17; family GW2011-AR20; genus DATDYH01. The sequence continues at coordinate 5,947 of DATDYH010000022.1, read as the reverse complement.
CGGGCTGATTTTCCTGTCAAGCTTGTTATTGTATTCCACCCTTGCGAAATCAGGGCTGGAGAAAAAAGAGTAATCTTCCAGATTGATTGTGAATGACTCTGAAAGCCTGAGCTTATTGCCTGCTTTCAAGATGTAGCCTTTGTTTACCAAGGAGTTGATTGTTTCATAGACTTCTGAAAACTGGATTCCTGACTTGGAGAAGATTTCTGCTGCTGTAAACTGCTTTAATGCCAATGCCTGGTCAAATACTTTTTTCTGGTTTGGAGAGAGGTCCAGCTTCTGGAGAAATGTTAATCCCGAGCCTGTTTCAGGGTTTTTAATTAACTCTCCAGTGTTAAGATTGACAAGAAGATTATTGTCTTGTGTTGAAAGGAACAGGCATGGAATAAGGATTGTTTTTATTTCTTTAATTGGTTTTTCTGCCATCAGCCTGATGTCATTTTTGGAGTTTCTCTGCCTGATTATGCTTAATAATTCGCCTTGTTCAGTGCTTTGTAAAGGCTCGTTGTTAGCCTGCTGCTCTGCTGAAGAAAAGCTCTTTGGAATAACTGATTCAAGAATATTAACTGCTTCCCCGCCATGCTTTGTTTTTCTTGGGCGGACATTGACAAACAAGGGCATGTCAACAACCCCAGTTACCAAAGCTGTGCCTATTGGAAGGTTCTTGATTTCCTTTTCTGTCTCTGCTGTTATTGATTCTACTGAATTAGAAATTGATTTTAAGTCATTTGGGTTTGTTATTTTAAGAATGATCTGGGTTGTGGCCTGAGAGATACAAGACTTGTCCACTCTTGATGGCCTTTGGGAGATAATGCACAATCCAAGGCCGAATTTTCTGCCTTCACTGCTTATCTGCCTTAAAATTGCTGAAGATTTTGCCTCGCCAAAGTTTCGCTCTGGAAGGTAATTGTGAGCTTCTTCAATAACTGCGAAGAAAGGGGGAATGTTGTTTTTCTTTCTTGCATCAAACAAGTCTTTCATCAGCTTGTAAACAATCACTTCCTGAAGCTCAGGGTCTACACCTTTAAGATTGATGATTGAGCATTTTCCGGGCTGGATTAGCTCCTGCAAAGAGGTGGGAAATTCTGAGAACAGGTCAAGTTTTTTAAGATATTCAATAATATTGATAATTGTGTATTTGGCTGTATTTTCCTCTGCTTCCAGTTCATAGATTAACCTGTCAAAGTCTGCTTTGTTTTCTGAGTTCTTTAATGCAGAGTATAACAAGCCTAACTGGGTATTGGAGAGCTTGGCTGGCAGGAGATGAATCAGTTCTGATGAAGAGATGTTATTGCTGTTGAGCTTTAATGCCCTTGCCTCCGGGCTTATTTCCGGGTCCGGAGAATATTCATTAATGTTGCGGAAGCCTTTTGGGGCAATGCTGAATTTTGCTAATGCTTCCTTGTCCTTGTCATTTGGGTATTTTAGTGTTGAATACTCGCCATGAGGGTCTATGATTAACAGGGGAATTTCTTTTTCCAGAATTTCTTCAACTAAGCAGCCTGAACTATAACTTTTTCCTGAACCCGATTTAGCTAAGATACAGACATGCTTTGTTAATAGCTTGTTTAAATCAAGATTGACTTTTAAAGAATCATAACCTTTTAATGTGCCAAAGAAAGCTGATTTTTTGTCTTCTTTTAAGCCCAGGGTTTCCTTGATAAACAGGTCATCTGCTCTCAGTATTTCTGTGCCTGGCTCTGGAGGGGTTAGAAGCTGCTTTAACAAGTTTTTATCCCTATAGCCAATGATATTGCAGAAAGCTGTTGTTGTTTTCTCTCTTTCAAGCTCAAGAATCTGGCACAGCACATAATTGCCTTCATGAAGAAATTTAGCATAATCAAACTTTTTTGTATTGGAAGTTACATCAAAAACAAAGCTTAATGTTGATGTCCTGCCCTGGATTTTGCCTAGTATCATAATATTGGCTGGGAAAAAAAGTTTATTAAGGTTGTTATAAATTGGTTGCTATGGAAATGATAAAGATTGACAGGGAGTCTGGAATACCCCTAATTGGATTAGCTTATATTGGGGTGGTCTTGAGAAGCAATAACAGCCTGATTCAGGTAAGGCCGACTACTTTATGCAATATGAACTGCGGGTTTTGCTCTACTGATGCTGGGTGCAATAGCAGGCATAACCAATATGTTGTTGAGTTAGGCTGGCTGCTTGAATGGGTGAAAGCTGTTGTTGAGCATTATGAAGAGATTGACTGGGTGCATATTGACAGTGTTGGGGAAGTTATGATGTATAAAGACTTATTTAAGCTGATTAAGGGGCTTAAAAAAATTAAAGGGGTTGGAAAGGTTTCAATGGTCACTAATGGGAGCTTATTAACTAAGGACAATATTAAAAAATTAGAGGATGCTGGGCTGGACAAGCTTAATATTTCAATGCATAGCCTTGATAAAGAAAAAGCCAGGCTGCTTTTTGGAACTAAAGCTTATGATGTTGATAAAGTTATTAGAGCTGTAAAACTGGTTAAGAAAACCGGTATTGAGCTGTGGATTACTCCGGTTTACCTTCCTGGATTAAATGATAATGATATTGAAGAGCTGATTAAATTTTCCATGAAGAATAACTGCGGGATTGGAATCCAGAAATATGAAGTGCATAAATATGGAAGAAAGATTAAAAAAGTAAAAGAGCAGAACTATTTCCAGTTTTATAAAAAGCTGGATGAGTGGGAGAAAAGGTTTAATGTTAAATTAAAGTATGGTGCTTCTGATATTGGAGTTAGAAAAGTAAAACAGCTTCCTGTTAAATTAGAGAAAGGAAAAATTTATGCTGTCAGTGTCATGAAAGAAGGGTGGATGAAAGGGCAGATGATTGGGGCTGCTGAGAACAGGGCTGTTACTTTGGTTGATTGTGATAAAAATAAAGGTGCTGTGATTAAGGCAAGGGTTATTGAGAACAAGAATAATATTTACATGGTAAAATGAAAAAGTTTATAAGGAAATAAATTACAGCATAACCAATTAAAAAAATAGGGGGGTGATATAATTGGCTAAAAAAGGAAATACTATCGGAAGCTGGGCTTTCCTGATAGGCATAATTTTAGCTGTACTTCTAGGAGTATTTAGCGGTACGCTTTCATCACTGATGATTACAATACTTGTAATCTTAGGCCTTGTAATTGGGCTGTTAAATATCAGCGATGAAGAAGTTCGGCCTTTCCTTATGGCAGGAGCTGTTCTGGTTATTGTTGCTTCGCTTGGCAATGATGTGATGGGCAGTGTTCCTATGCTTGAGAGAATTCTTAATGCTGTATTGGCATTATTTGTTCCTGCAACAATGATTGTAGCTCTAAAATCTGTTTTTACCCTGGCTAAAGGATAAGCAACAGATTTTTTTTCTTTTTTCTTTTTATTTTTCTTTTTTAGTAATAATAAGGTTTATATAGCTGTGAAGATTGTAAAGTTACAACATGGATTCTAAAAAGAGGATTCAGCAAAACTTTAATTTTGCTTCAAGCACGGGGTATGAAGATATAAGCAAGTGGATTTTGTGGGTTGGGGTGCTGATTGCAGTAATTGCCGGTGCTATTGGGTATTTAACAACAATTGTTGTTGGGTTCCTGGTTGTTTTTGGCTTTGTCATTGGGTTTTTCAGGGTTAAGGATGAAATGGAGTTTATGATTGGGGGGGTTGGCTTTATACTTGTAATCTCTTTTGCAAAAGATGCTTATGTTATCCCCGTAATTGGAAGCATTATTGATGGCTTGTCTGCCTTAATCTCGCCTGCTGTGATTATTGTTGCTTTGAAAAAAGTTTTTAAGGGCTTAAAGGGATGATAAGAAAACATGTGACTATTAAGGGGAGAGTAATCGGGATTTTCTTCAGGAAGTTTATTGTTGATAATGCCAATAATCTCGGGTTAAATGGGTGGGTTAAAAATACTGGCACTGGCGTTGAGTGCGTGTTTGAAGGCGAGAACGAGCGAGTTGAGAAGATGCTTGGGTTGTGCTGGAAGGGCCCTTCTGGTGCTGGGGTTGATAATGTTGATGCCAAGGATGAGGCTGTTCAGGGTGAGAAGGGATTTAGAAGAGTGGGTTAATTATTTTTGAATATAGAGATTTTTGGATAATTATGTTTATAAGAACAAATGGCTTTTCCTTTTAAATGGAAAGTTCTCTTAGAATTGCTAAATTTCTTGTTGAGACAGGTGCTTTCAAAAGCCTTCAAAATCCTGGCTTGCTTACTTCAGGCCAACTTGCGGTTTATTATATCAATGCTGAAAAACTCTGCCAGGATAATGGAGAGTGGGAATCTTTTGGAGATGATTCAAGAGGGATGATTGATCATGCACTTGCTATGATGGATGAGCAGCCTATTTTTGAAGAGGTTATAGAAACCTTAGCTGATTGGTTTCATGCATTAAATGGTTGCTGGTATTATGGTTATAAAGATTTAAGGCAGACAGCTATTTCTGGTGGGGAGAGAAGAGATTGGATTTTTTCCGGACCTCTGGCTTATTTTTTGGACCGACCCCATATCTCCTTACATAAAGATGGCAGAGTAAATATGCTCTGGAGGGAGGGGGATGTTGAGGATTATAGCAAGAGGAGATTAGATGAGTTTAGTGTTGTGCATGTTGTTGACCTGATTACAGAAGGCTCTAGTATTTACAGGGTTGAAGATCGGAAAGAACAAGGATGGGTGCCTATGCTTAGGCAAAGAGGGGCTAGAATAAGCGATTTAGCTGCTATTGTTACGAGATTGCAAGGGGGGGAGGAGATGCTTGCAGAAAAAAGGGTGGATGTAGCTCCATTTGTTGCAATTGATGAAGAGTTTCTAAGCGAGCATTCAGCTAATGCTGAGAGGGATATTGCTTATTTAAAGAATCCTGATGAGTGGTGTGAAGCTTATCTTTTGGCAAGTGGGGCTTTGATGTTACTGGATGATTTTAATCCTTGTGGAAAAAACTATGCTCGGGCTGTTAAATTCATGGGAAGATATGGTGGTGTTTTAAAACAAAACAGCGGATTTTCAGACTTACAAGGGGGTGTAAGAGACAAGTATGGGTATGATATCACTAGCTTATTAAAATGTAAAGATAGGTTTTAGAGCAGAGGTAAAGATTAAAAGGAGTTCTTCTTTTTCTTTCTTATGTTCATTGCCTCAACATTGAAAGGATTGGAAAAAGTATGCTGCAAAGAGGTTAATGGGAAGATTGTTTCTGACTGCAGGATTGGGTTTGAGAAAAAACAAGAAGTTAGAAGTGCATTAGTTGTTTATGAGCTGGTTGGATATTTTAAGTTTAAGACTCTTAAAGATATTGTTGCTAAGGTAAAAAAGCTGAAGATTAATATTAAGGGGGGGTTTAAAGCTGAGTGCAACAGGGAAGGGAAGCATAAGTTTTCTTCCCAGGAGATTAAAGAGGGAATTGGGGAGATTTTTTATAACAAGGGGTTCAAGGTTAATCTGCATGAGCCTGAGACAATAATTTATGCTGATATTAAAGATAATTCCTGCTTTATTGGGTTAAATCCCTGCTATTGCGGGAAGAGAGCTTACAGAATCAGGGGGGGCAGGCAGGGGCTGAATGCAACAATTGCTTATGCTTTATTAAGAATAGCTGATTTTAAGCCTGAGAATGTATTGCTGGACCCTTTTTGCAATGATGGGGTAATACTTGTTGAGGCTGGATTGCTTGGAGGAAATAATCTGTATGGGCTGGCTGAGTATTTGCAGAATGCAAAGATTCATGCCCATGTTGCAAAAGTTAAGGTTAATTTGTTTAATGAAAGAGATGAGTTTTACAAGCTATTCAAGAAAAAGGGTGTTGATTTAATCATTACCCAGCCTGGCTTTTATGATGGCAATGGAATAACTGAGATGTTTAGCAGGGCTAAAACTCTTTTAAAGAAGGATGGAAAAATAATTGTTATAAGCAGCAAGATTGGGGTTATTAAAAAGCTTGCTGGGAAGAATGGGCTTAAAGGAAG
>DATDYH010000021.1:0-9408 GCA_035289045.1 Candidatus Nanoarchaeia archaeon | reverse complement strand
TGTTTGTTTCTTACCCTTCTGATGCAGTTTAATTATCGTTTTTCTTAATTCTAATTTTTCTTTTTTCAAATTTATCACCTCTATCAAAAGAGAGGTGATAACTGCTATATAAAACTTACCAATTAATTAGTTCGCTTACTAAACACTACAAGATTTTTTCTTTACCACTCTGTTTTCTTTTTCCCATAAGGCTTTTTCTTTTACCATTCTGTTTTCTTTTGGGCATATGTTACAAGACCTTTGGACTTTAACATTTGTTCACCACAGGTGAACATTACAAAGACTTTTCTTTTACCATTCTGTTTTCTTTTGGGCATATGTTACAAGTCCTTTGGACTTTAACATTTGTTCACCACAGGTGAACATTACAAAGACTTTTCTTTTACCATTCTGTTTTCTTTTGGGCACTCTGTTTCTTTTGGGAATACAAAAACTTTTCTTTACAAAGAAAAGGGTTTGTTTTGTTAGCCAAACCACCTTCCCAATCCCTCCTGCCTTTCTTTCTCTCTTCCAAACACACTCTCAATCCTCATCTTTGTTAATTCCAGGCTCTGCCTTAAATAAGCAGGCAATTCAAACTTCTCAGCCAGGCTCAGGCTAGGCTCTAAATACTTTGTAACACTCCCCTCAGCAACAGTAAAAACAATCCTCCCCCCGCATTTCAGGCAAACACCCATCAGGCTCGGCCTCCTGTATTTCTCATTGCAGTTAACACACCTGAACTCCTGCGTTGAAAACTTCCTTAAATTCCCTCTTATATCTCTTATAAAATGCCTCTCAATAACCAGCCTCGCAACATCCGCCTCATCAACAGCTCTTATCTTCTCTGCAATAGCTATCTGCCCAAAAACCTTCTCCTGCATGCTCGGAATGCTTTTGTACGCACTGCACAGCACCCCATTGTTGATATTGCTTGTTTTATGCGTAAACCTCCATCCAGTATATTGCTTCTCACTTCCAAGCCTTGCTTTTAACTGCTCAATCTTCACCTCCCAGGGCATCTTATATTCCAGGCATGCATTGTAAAACTCCAGCCCATAACTCTCACATAAATCAACATCAAAAGCCATGTCATCTATCTCACTTGGAATCAGCCTCTCGCTTAAAACCAAAGGTGCATCTTGCGTGCTTCCCCTGTGTGCAGGCAAATATTTCCGCGAGAAATTCATGAAAGCATCCATCAGCATCATAAACGCAACTTCATCACCGTCCGCGTCTCTTCTCACCGCACAATGCAGCATAGGGTGTGCATAAAATCCCTGGGTCTTGCTGAACCCGATTATCCTGCACACAATCCCGGCTGAAATATGCGGCGCAATCGCCAGTATTAACTGCCCAACAAGCTCTTCTTTGCTCTTCAGATTATAATATCCCTTCTCTCCATAAAAATAAACCAGCATGTCATCAATAAACCTACACACCCTGAACATCACATTATCACTTCCCTCCTCTCCTGTAACCTGCCCGGGCAATATCACATCCTGGCATTTCAATTCCACAACCTGCTCTTTATCCACCAGCTCATTCCCATAAATATCTTTGTTATATCCTAAACTTTTCAGCTTATCAACCTCAACATTAATCTCGCATGGCTTAAACGCAGTTATCACAAGTTCAGTAGCATCATATCTTATCGTGCCATCTTTATTAACATACAATCCATGAATCGCCCTTAAAATCCCCTTAACCAGGTTCTCAGGAGTATGGTCTTCATTGCTCGTCCCTCTCACCCCTTTAATCAGCTCAGGATACTCTCTCAGTTTCAAAGATTTTAAAGCACTCTCAAAATATTCTCTTATGTTTAATTCATAATTCCTGTATTTTTTTACATCATGCTTCCCGCACCCATCTCCCATAACCCCACACACATTGCAGTAAACCCCCCTCTTAGTTTTCTTCCCGCATTTAATACAATAAGGGTATATGCTCTCCCCGCCGCATTCGCATAAATACACCGGAAAATCTCCCTTAATCACCCCTTTCCCCAGTGCAGCCTGAAAACTTCTCATCTTCCCCCCCTCAGCACCAACAGGAAATAAAGTCTGTGGGCTTCCAGTAAGTTTTCTCATCTTTGCCTTTTCAGGCCTCCCCATCCTTGCCCCAATAAACAATCCTGATTTATCCCTTATCTTCACCCCACAAATTTTATTAACAATCTCAAGCCCATTCTCTCCATTAAGCTCGCCATTATCAAATTTAAGCCCGTTTAAGCTAAGTAATAAAGCCTTGTAATCATCACCTGTAATAACAACATTCTCCTTAGCAACCACAAGATGCGGCACCCCCAAAACCTCAAGCACTCTTTTAGGGTCCTCTTCTTTTAAATCACTTACAACATCATACACCAAAGGCACAACCATCTTGTCCTCAAACATCTTCCCTTTTTTCAGCCAGTTAACCAGGCTCTTAACCTGTTTCTCATTTATATCCTTCCAATGATAGCTCCATCTTGGATGTAAAGGCACATTAAATTCTCTTGATATTTTCTCAGCCAATCCAAGCTCAACATTTAAGCAAAAATCTTTAAACAAGTTATTAATCAGCTCATTATCAACCCCAAGCACTTCCGCAGCCTTCTCAACCTCTCTCCCGCCAAATCTCTCAATAATCCCTTTCTCAAGCTCCAGCACCCACCACTCCTCGCAATACCCTGGAGGAACAAGCACATGCGCCCTGTTAAAAAAATCCCCGTATGGAATCAGTAAATCTCCCAAAAACAAAATCTCACTAACCTGCCCTGCATATTCTTTAGCTTTTTCAAAGCCACTCAAAAGCACAACACTCTGGTCCTTCAGCTTTACAATAGGCCCCTCAATCCCATCACACATGCTCAAAGCACTCCCCTTGCTTGGCCTCTCAACTTTTATCTGGCTTCCAATAGCGATATAATCATCCAAAATATTCATAGTTGCAGGATGTATAGCCATCGAGCTCAACCCCGTATTCCTTGCTCTCCCATACCTTAACCTAAATCCCCCAACTCTCAAAGGATGTGTAAGCACAGGCCTTCCAGCAACAATATCTTTGATAAAAGTATAATCAGGCTTAATCTTAACCCCATCATCTTTGCTCCCCTTTTGCGCCCTGGCTTTAATATCTTTCTGCAGTTTCAAAAACCCTTCCAAAAATCCCCATTGCTCCAGCCCCATATCACCCCCCCATTTTCCAAGCTGTTTCCACAATTTAGGAGCTTTCTGGCACAACCCCTCTCCAATAACCAGGCACACCCCATTTCTAAGCTTATTCGTCTCAATCCTCGGCAGGTCTTTATAATTGCTCACATCATACTTCTCGCTTGGGTCCCCATCAATCTGCACGCAAACATGTTTAACCATATATTCAATCTCATCAGCACTCGGCAGGTATTGCAGGTTAGTAACCCTCTCATGATAGTCATACATTTCAGTGATAATCCTCTTTACCTCATTCTCTTCAGGGTCATATTCCTTATACCCCATCTTCTTCCTTATATAATCCCCAATGATTACGCTGACACTTGCCCCTGTTCCTCCAGCACTCCTAATCGGCCCTGAAAAAAACAAAGCAACATACTCCCCCCCATCTTTCCTCTTCCTTACTTTAAGCTGGGTAAATCCCTCTAGCGGGCTTGCAACAACCCCATTAGTAACATACGCAATCCCAACCCTGATGCCAATCTCCATAGCTTCATGCTTATCTTTAAACTTGCAGAATTTCTCATTGGCAATCTCCTCAGCAATATTTAAAGCAACTCTCCAGTCCAGTTTTCCAAACTCCCCCTCAAGCTCTTGTATTCTTTCAACCATCCCGCATCCCCGGATTTGCGGTGCAACAACAGATATCAATCCCTCAACCCTTTCAGCCATATTCCTCGCAATCGGAATCTCCACACCATCAACAGCATCAAGCCCTTTCTTCCTGGCACTATCAACAAAAGCGCTCATCTCTCTAACCTCTTTGGAAATCCCATCAAAATACTCTTTCATCTCTTCATTCATCTCAGCCATTTTCTCTCCCTTATTTTTCTTTTATATTCTTATTTTATTTTCCGAGGTTTTCTTTTTTAAAGAAAAGCTCTTTTGGGTATCTTAGTTTTTAGGGGATACAAACACTTACTGTTCTTTTGGGAATATGTGACAACTCTTTGAGTTTCACATTTGTTCACCATAGGTGAACACTACAAACACTTTTCCGCTAATCTGTCTTTGACAGATGGCGCACCAAGTTTGCAGAAGCAAACTTTGTGTTACAAGAAAAGGGTTTGTTTTTAGTCACCAAAATTCAATATTTTAACCTCCCTCGTGTTTAAATTAACCAATGTAACCCTGTTCGGGTCCGGAATAATCCCTCTCTTCTCCTGGTCCTCAGTCTGTCCTGTCCAGCACCCGCACCCAAGCATTGTCACCCCTCTATAATTCAAAGCTTGTGTTTTATGAATATGCCCTGAAACAAAAAAGTCAGGCACTCTCTCAATAACCAATGGGTCTCTCTCAACATCAGGAATATATAAAGTGCTTCCATGGCTTGGTGCAAGATGCCTTCTCTGCAGTAAAAACCTCATTATTAAATCAGCCCTGTCAAGCCTTCCAGCCTTCCTGATGCTCTCAACATTCTCAGCAAAATAAGGAAAGCTCCCCCCATGATACATCAGTACATTAAACCCCTGGAACTCTCCTGAAGCGCATATATTCACCATGCATGGGTTTGTTAATAAATAAACATTCCCCATCTCATATAGCTCTTTAACCATCCTCTTGTCTAAAGGTGGTTGCGGCTCGCTTAATCTTAAAGCATCATGATTCCCACCAATAATCACAATCTTCAAATCCTTTCTTATCTTCCTCAATAATTCCCCCAGCAGCTTATACTGCTCGTAAATATCTTTAATCACCAAATCATCCTCCTGCCCGGGATATATCCCCCCTCCCTCCACCAGGTCCCCAACTAAAAATAAATAACCAACTTTTCTCGCTGTTTTCTTCTGCTCTTCATTCCCTGATTCATAATTTAGCCAGTTAATGAATTTTATAAAATTCTCCTGAAAAAACATCTTGCTTCCAATATGTAAGTCAGAGGTAAACACAATATATTTTTCTTTATCCAGCTTCTTAAGCTCATTGCTTAAAGGAATCTCAGGCAATAATATAGTATTGGCAAAAATAATCCTCTCCCCATTAACCCCTGTAATCCCAATCACCTCATCCAGCACAATATCCTTCCCCATCTCATACAGCTCTCCTCTTGATTTATTCACAATAACATTAATCTCCCCGCTCAAGTCCTCCATAACAAGCATAATATTCCCATTTTTAGTCTCTCTCTTGTCTTTCACAATTCCAATTATGGCAACAACCCCTTTCTCGCTTTTGTTTAATACTCTATTAATTGCTACAGCTTCTTTCAGTTCTCCCCTGTTCATAAGAAACCCTCTTAAAGCATTATACCTTAGCCTGTAATATTTTACAAAATCTCCAACCTCTCTTTTCTTGTCCTCATCTTTATAGCTCTGCAGCACAATTAAATTATCTCCATCCTCCTCTCCCTCTCTTCTTATCTCTTTCTCAGAAAAAGGCTCCTCATTAAACACCTCTTCCATGATCTTCCTCTTCTCCTCGCTCATGTTATAATTCATTATGTCAAGAAACAAAAAATAATTTTTATTCCCAAATCCCCTCTCTAATAGCACTCTTGACCTGTCAAATTCTGTCCAGTTAATCTCCTCCTTCAGCTCATTGTCTTTTATTATCAAAAACAAGTCCTCATTCAATACCAAAGGCTTGCTCTTCAGTTTTCCCAGCACATCCATTACCATCAAAAAATAACTTTCATTAAACACCTCAAAAAACCCCGGGCTTAATAAGAATCCCCTCTCTAGAAAATTAACAATAATTCTTTTCTTGTCCTCAATAACCTCTTGCAGCATTTTCTCATAAGCATCAGCTTTATTAGCTATTTTATTTACAATCCAAGCCCTTCTTTTAAAATCCCATTAATCTTGTCAAGCGCACTTTCTGGTATCGCAATATTAATCTCTTTTGTCCTTCCATACCTTCCCTTGCTCACAACTCTTGCATTTATAATTCCAAACATGTCAAGCTCAGCAATAATATCGCTTAATCTTCTCTGCGTCAAAGGCTTAAACCCAACCTCTTTGCAGACATTTTTATACTGCTCATAAACATCACCTGTAAATATCTGTTTTCCACTGGCACATGTATTTATCATGCTGTACAAAGCTATCTGGCTCTGCTTTGGTTGTGTCCTGACCACATCCAATACTCTGTCTTTCTCAATCTTCTCCTCAGCATCATCAATATCCTTGATATTAATCTTCCCCTGGTTTTTTCTCTCAGCCAGTTCTCCTGAAACCCTTAATAATTCCAGGGCTCTTCTTGCATCCCCATGCTCTCTTGCAGCATACGCAGCGCATTTCTCAATAACCCCGTTTTCCAAAACACCTTTTCTGAAAGCAATCTCAGCTCTCCCTCTTAATATGTCCTGTAATTGCAGGGCATTATAAGGTGGAAAAACCAATTCCTCCTCACTAAGGCTGCTTTTTATTCTTGGGTCTAAATTATCAGTAAACATTAAATCATTTGATATTCCCACCAGGCTCATCTGGCACCTCTTCAGCTCGCTGTTTAATCTTGTCAGGTTATACAATATTCCATCTCCAGCTTTGCTAACCAGTTGGTCAACCTCATCCAGAACCAATATCACCAGGCTCTCATCTTTGTCCAAAAGCTCAACAAACCTCTTATACACATCCTCAGTAGGCAGCCCAGTGCTTGGTATATTAACCCCAAAATTTCTCGCAAGTTCAGCAATCAGCCTGTATTCTGTATCAGCAACCTTCTTTAGCTTGCAATTAAGATAGTAAACATGTAAATTAACCTTCTTATTCTTAGACACTTCTAAAATCTGGTTAGTAACATATTTGCTCACGCAGGTCTTGCCTGAGTTGTGGGAAATAAAGTTATTTGCAATAAAATTATGGTTCTTTGGCACCATAAGGTCATACACATAATTCTCATAAGTCTCCTCTATCCTAGCAATCTTTGAACAGGCATAGTTATTAGGGTTAAACTTCCCTTTTCTCTTATACCTAGTAAAAAGAGCTTTTAATCTCTCTTGTTTAATCTCACTATAAAATCCAATTTTATAATAAAATTTTGTAAGGTTATCTTCTCTCTGGATATACAATCTGTAAGAATCAAACAGCTTTCCATTGCACTTAGCTTTTTTTGGTCGTATCTTGCATTCTATTCCTTCTTGGTATAATAAGTAACTTATCCCTTCCAATAACTTTTTTGAATTAGAGTAATACTCTATCTGGAAAGTTTGTGTGCTTACGCTCCCATCCCCAGAAAATAAGGCTTTTAAAAATTCTCTCTGCACAACGGCATTACATCTGAATATAATCTCTGGCACTTCAACAATCTTGCTTTTATGCCCAAAAGGAATTCCGTAATTCCACATGCTCTGGCAAATTTCTTGGGAAATAACCTGCACATAAGGGCATTTCCCTCTATCTTGGTTAATGCTTGGGCTATAATTAAATAATTCCCTTAAATCAGTCTGAACTTTTTTTAATAAAGTGATATTATCGCTAAAATATCTTAATCTTTGTTTATCTGCATTATACCAATAACCTCTGCAATCCTTGGCTCTTCTTTGTCTTCTGTTTAAGGAGCCATCGCTTATAATAAATCCCAACAGCCTGGCCATTGATAAAGGAATCTCTTGTTTAGTAATATTGGGTAGTTCATAGCCAATAACAAGCTCGTCATTAGTTTTTAGTTTATCAGCTTTTATCCATTTTATATTTTTAGTCAGCAAAGGGTGGTCTTTAGTAATTATTAAGCTTGTGCCATTGTCAAGAGTTACTTTTAGTAATTTATCTCTATTTTCAAATTGAAGAAAAATAAACTTGCTCCATTCATATCTGCCTTCTTTAATATTAAAGCTTAGGACCAAACCATCTTTATCAATCTCTTTTATCTTTACATGCCCTTTATTAGTATAAACCAAGCTTTCTCCGGAAATGCAGCCAGTTTTTCCATAGCAAAAAATATTGCTTGGTTTCTCCATCCTAAGGGCAGGCGCAAGAATATTTGCCATCATCTCAATCTGCTCCTCTCTGTGTGGAATATTTTCAGGTGTAAAATTGCTCTGCAGGGCTTTTTTATCCACAAATAAAGATTCCTTGGTTAAATAATCATTAAAAAATTCACCCAGCTCTTTTTTCATAACAAAGTTAATACCAACCCCATATTTAAACATTCTTCTCTTCCATAATATACACTCCCACCCCTATTTCCACTCCAGCGTGTATTTATAAATCAACCCTCTGATTTCCACTAGAACTCAAAGATAGTAACACACCAAAATATATATATTAATAATATTATCTTATTATATATATTATATACTATAGAAAAGCTTATAATATAAAATAAAAAAAGAAAACTCAAAAACCCCAAATTTTCACTCTACAGCCCTTCTAAGCCTAAAATAAATTATTAATTACTTACTAATAAATATACATTTTACTAATACTAACCCGTCAACCCTAATTTTACAGCAAAATCCATCTCCAAGCCCCACAACCCCAAAATACAGAGTTTCCACAAGAAACCCATTAATCTTCAGTCTCCAGTAGCAATCAAGGTGTGAGAGTCTAGCAGAATCTAACAGCATCCAGCAGGGTCTAGTAATCATCTAGCAATCAAAGAGTAATCACTTAACAAAGCATTCAGCAAAAAAAAGCAGAACCCCACGAGCAAACCAAAGCACCCTCAAGCTTATCATAAGAAAAAATCACTTTCTAATAATAACTTCAAAAAACAACAATCTTTATAAATTACTTATTCTTAGCATCCACATGGTAGATGACGAAAAGCGCTATTCAAGGCAGTTATTAGGAAGGACAGTTGTCTCTAAAACAGGCAAGCGTTTTGGCGAAATTGCAGATTTGGAGTTTGAAACCAGGACAGGAGAGATTCTTCATCTTCATCTTAAAAACCCAACAGGTTATTGTGAAGGCCTTGAGCTTGAAAAAGACTCAAAAACAGGCAACTTGTTAGTCCCATTCTCATCAGTTATTGCTATTGGTGATTTTGTAGTTGTTGCAGAAGAAGAAATTGTTTAAAAAAAAACCAAGCATTTTCTGCTATAATCACTTATCAGTTTAATTCATAATCTTTTTAAATAGCTTTAATAAGCTTTCTAAGCACTTTAATAACATGCCATCCAAACCAAAGAAATCAAAGCCAGTAAAGGACATTATGAACTTTAATAACACATCAGAAATAAAAGTCCCAGAGAAGCTAATAGACACAATCATAGGCCAGGAAAATGCAGTCAAGCTTGTTAAGAAAGTAGCTAGTCAAAGAAGGCATCTCCTTCTTATAGGCCAGCCTGGAGTTG
>DATDYH010000020.1:0-9798 GCA_035289045.1 Candidatus Nanoarchaeia archaeon | reverse complement strand
AGAGAAGAATAGGTTTTAGTTATTTGCATAACCCTGTCAAAATGGTCTTTTAGCACCATTTGAACATCATTATGCTTAGCTGCCCTTAAGAAAGACATGACTTCTTTTACAAAATAACTATCTCTTGTAGCAGAGTGTAACCCCAGCATTGCAGCCGCTTTCAGGATATAAGGATAGTCATCTATTAAAGTGACACCCCCATTAAAAACATTTTTTATGGTTCTCCCTGAAGAATTTATTAAACCTTCTTGGTGGGTTACTTGCTCAGGTGTTGGCTTGATGTCTTCAGGCACTAAATGCCCATTAACACTAGCCAGCCTGCCTAGTGTGGCTGGATTACCAGGAGTAGTGTAGTCTTTAGGTATGATGGCTGGTTCTACAGCAGTGTGCATTTCATTTGCTTGTTCTTCTCTAGGCGCTAAGATAGCTTCTGCGATGATTGCTGTTTTTGGCTCTTCTGGTTGCTCATAGGAGCCATCGAGGAAATCGTCTATTGTTCTTAACTCTGTTGCTATTAATCCTCTTCTCCTTTTTACAGCTTCTTCTGTTGTGGCTCTTATTTTCTCTGCCTGTTCTTTATCCACTGCATTTAGAGTAAAGATAATATTGGTTAACTCAATAATAGGATAAGCTGGGATATTTGGGTCTTCCCCGGATTTGACTAAAGCTGATGCATACTTTGTTAAAATCTGCTGATTTGGCATATGATGAGAAGGATAAAAAAGTTTTAAAGCTTATTGCTAAAGGTTTTTAATTGGTTTTTAACAGCCAGTAAAGCTTAAATATTCCTTTTTATTGCATATATTACAAGAGGTGTTTAGATGGCTGAGAAAAAAGAGGGTAAAGAAGGTAATTTAACTAAGGTTCTTTTAGATAATAATGTTGCTCTGCAGAAAAAGAGCATGAGCCTGATTGAAGCGAGCACTGCAATAACAAATAACACTGCTGTTCTTGTAAAGAAGATTGATGGGCTGGCAGGCAGGATTGAGAAGTTATTGGGGGTGTTTGAAGAGGCAAGCAAGCATGTTATGGATGCTGGCGAGGACAGGAGAGTGATAGAGCTTGCTGATAAACTTGAGGAATTGCTTGAGCAGAACAGAAGCCTGACAAAAGGATTGCTGATGCTTGAAAATTATGTAAGAACTAAACAACAATTTGAGAGAAGGTAATATGAGCATTGAATTTGTTGTGGATACTGTTCAGGAAGAGGAGAAGGAGAAATTAAAGAAAATTATTGAGGTTATAAAGAAAAGGCCTGTTAAGCTTGACAAAAATGCATGGTTTTTGAGAAAGTTTACACTTGCCTTAATGGGACAGTATCCTAAAAAAGAGATGCTGAAGCACCATGAAGAGATGCTGAAAAGGTTAAGAGAAGGGAATGCTGGACTGCAACAGCCAAGCCAGGTTCAGCAGATAAGAATGCCTGAAGCACCAGAAAGGCTTTCTTTAGAGATTCCGATTGCAGAAGCTCCCCAGCCTTTGGTGATTATCCCTGAGGCTCCGCAGAGGATTTAGAAACAAGCCCTTTTCTTTGTAAACACAAAGTTTGCTAATGCAAACTTGGTGCGCCATCTGTCATGACAGATTAGCGGAAAAGTTCTTGTATTCCCAAAAGAAAACAGAGTGGTAAAAGAAAAGTCTTTGTAATGTTCACCTGTGGTGAACAAATGTGAAACCCAAAGAGTTGTCACATGTTCTCCAAGGAAACGGAATGTCTTTGTAGGCCCAAAAAATTAGATGGATTTTTAAATGTTTTTTAACTGCTTTTTTATATGGGTAATGCAAAAACAATATTGGTAGTAGAGGATAGCCAAGCTTGGTTCAGACTGCTTACTAGGCTTCTTGAAAAAATGAGCTATTCTGTAGCAGGCTTTGAAGATTTAGAGGAAGCTGAGAGATATATTCGTTCAGGAATGGAATACAATCTTGCGTTGGTTGACCTGACAATTCATGAGAGGGAAAGTGATGGATTGATTAGGCTATCAAAACAGGTAAATCCAATAGTTCCTATAATAACTATGTCTGGCTGGGATGGATATAGAAATGAAAATGTTTGTGCGCATTATGTAAAAGGGCCTGACCCTGACAAGCTTAATAGATTTATTGATTTGCTTTGGGTTCATATGCTTTAATTATTTCCAGTAAACACTAATGTCATCAATCCTGTAGTTAGGGTTAATGTCTATGGCTTTTGTGTTTTTTTCTGAAAATTTAACAGGCTTTGCCTTATATTGTAATAATCCTGCCCAGGCAATCATTGCCCCATTATCCCCTGAAAATTCAAAAGGGACAACAGCGAATTTGCAATTTCTTTCTTTGCACATAATGCTGAGCATTTCTATCAGTCTTTTATTAGCTGCTACTCCACCAATTAATAATAACTCTTTTTTATCTGTATGAGCTAATGCTCTTTCTGAAACCTCTGTGAGCATGGCAAACATTGTTTCCTGGAGGGAGAAGCATAAGTCTTCTTTCTTAGCCCCTTGTTTGTAAAGATTGATTGCTTTTGTTATTATACCCGAGAATTCTGTGTCCATGCCTTTGACAGAATACGGAAGCTCTGTGTATTTTCCATGCTTAGCAAGCTCTTCTATTTTTGGGCCTGCTGGAAAGCCTATGCTAATTGCCCTGCCGAACTTATCCAGAGCATTGCCTATGCCTATTGAGAGGCATTCGCCGAAGATTCTGTATTTCTCGCCTTCGTAAGCTATGATTTGGGTATTTGCGCCTGTTGCTAGTATGAAGACCGGGTCTTTTAATTTTGAGGTTAATAAGCCTATTTCCAGATGAGCTAGTAAATGGTTGACAGGGATTAATGGGAGGTTTAATTTTAGTGCATACTTGTGTGCCAGTTCTTTTCCAGCTATTAAGCAAGGGGCTAAGCCAGGGCCTTGGGAGAAGGAGATAAGATTAATGTCTTTTTCTTTTATTCCTGATTTTGCTATTGCTTCCTGAATTATTTTATCCCCTACTTCCCTATGATGTTCTGCAGCTTGTATTGGGATGATGCCTCCTGATGAGGGCTTATACATAGCTTTAATATTGCTTAGGATTTTGCCTTTATCGTTTACAACCGCACTTCCGAAAGTATGGGCTGTGCTTTCAATGCCTAGGGCTATCATAATGCCCTTATAGGAGGAGAGGTTTTAAAATTAACTAATCCCTTTTAACTTGCCAAAATAGTTATAACTATTCTAAGGTTGCTTATCTATCTGTACCTGTAGAGAATATGGATGGTGGTGGGTTTAACCAATGTGTTTCTCCTGTAGCAATATAACGTGCATGATTCACCATGCCTGTATAACCTGCTGAACTTTGGAGGGGCACTATTTCCATGCCATCTATGATTCTATCCCCGGTTGGGGATGTAGGTAAACTGCCGTCTTCTGGCCTTAGATAGACTGGAACAAATCTTATGTCCCCTGCATTACGCTGGTTCATTTTCTGTAATCTTTCATCTATATCCCGGGTTTGAGGAACATCTGGAACATCAATTATTGCTCTTGCAATATGCCCAACATGTTTTGCCCCTAATGGCAAGTATGTTCTTTCTGAGGCTCCAGTAGCTGCTTGGTTTAATCGGCGTTGTAAGTCGGTTTCATTAAAAGGAATATCGCGGGTTTCTCGGAAAGTAGTAGACCTTTCTGTTCTTTCTATAAGTTCTACACCTCTTTTGGTTACTATGCTTCCAAGAAAATATGGAAAGCCCTGATAAGACATGGTATCGGGTATTAAGGTTATCATTGGAAACGCTTTTTGTATTTCTGCTAAATGTTCTTCAGTAGCCTTTGTATAGGGGGCATCATCAGTATCAAATCTTTCATAAGCATCTCTTTCTCCAATCCTTGTTGTGGTGCTATACTCGGGTTGTGTTGGTGAATTACCACACCCCACCCATAAGGTTACTGCCAGACCGGACAGCATTAAACCTACTTTCTTAAAAAATCTGTTTGCCATTTTATTAACCCCCTCAACATTGTATGCTGATGGATGCTTTAGCATACATCTTTATAAACCTTTCTTTTTGTCATTATCCTTGAGTAGTCTTTAATTAAGGTTTTTAATCTCCCAAAATAATATGGCTTATCCTGGATGACCCAGACCTCAAAATTGTTTATATTAGCCTCTTTTAAAAAAGGGCTTAATGGATGATTTTTGGTTATGTCAGAGCCTTCTGAAATCTGGTTGAAACTTGGCATGATTATTAATACTGAGCTTTTGAATTTTCCTTTGAGAAAGCACTTGAATTTTTCTGTTGGGCGCTCTTTAAATGAGATTGCTGGATGCTCATGGGCTATTACGACTATGGGCTTTAGGCCTCTCCTTATTATATCTCCATGAAGGAACTGGATATTTCCCAGTGAATAAGAGCTTACAACTTTAATATTTCTCCTTTCTGCCACGGGCTTTAAGATTGTGTCATGGTTGCCTTTGATGATTATCAGCCCTGAGTGTTGCTTGATTAAATCAAAGATTTTTAATAGGTTGTTCCATTCCTGGTTAGAGATTGTTGAAAATTCATGCTTTACATCACCAACAAGGATTACTTTTTTAGGGGTGAGCTTCTCAAGAAGGGCGCTTATTTTTGAGTATGTTTCCTTAAACTGGAGCCTTGGAATCAATACTCCCTGCTTGTTAAGGGCTTCTTCAAAGCCTATGTGCAAATCCCCAATTACTAATGCCTTGGATTTTGGAATATACAAGGATAAATCATGAATTTCAATGCCTTGGTGGATTAACATAAAAAAGCTAGGAAGCAAAAGGTTTTAATGATTTCTTTTACTTATTATTCTGTTTATTGTTGCTTGAGTCTTTTTTAAGAATCCTAAGCACATCTTCTCCAGCATTGTTCCAAAATTCAAGGATTTCTTCTGCCTGGTTAATTGTTGCCCTGAATCCCCTGTAATTTACATCATGCCTTATTTTTTTAAACCTATCAAGGGAGTTTAACTTTACTTTGTCTTTGGTATTAAACTCTTTTAGGATTTCAAGGCGTATTTCATGATTACCTGGTTCATATCCAAGAAGCCACCATTTAGCATCTCCGAGTTGCCTGATGGATTCATAGACCTCTCTAAAAATCAGGGTCGCAGTATCTTCATTGATTTTAAGCGATTTTGTAACTCTTGCGTTAATCTCTGCAGAGCTTATCATGGACCTGATTTTTTCTATGTCCCGTTGCCTATGCCTGATTATTCCTGTTTTAACCCATACTTCAATAAGCTCTTTTTTCATTTTTTAACCTCTAAAAACCCCCACAATAAAATACCATTTGCTATATTATTGAACAGGTTAATGTTTATATTCCTCCTATTAAATAGGTGTATCTGGATCTTCTTTCCAAGGATTTTTTCATATTCTAACATTTCTCTTAACCCTGTTATCTTGTAATCATTTACTTCATCAGATTCTACGGCTATATCTACATCTGAGTTGGATAAATCTTCCCCTTTTCTAAAACTGCCAAATAAGATTATGGCTTTGGGATTTTTGAAATAATCTACAAGAAACTCTACAACCCCTATTTGATAAATAAAATTCAGATTGTAAACTATTTTGCTTCTGGTGTAAAGCCAGTTTGTCTGGTCTGCTTTTATTCTCCATAACTTGCTTAGCTTTTCAATGGATATTAACCCTGCTTCCTGAAACGCTTTTAAAATACCACCCAGATTCGCCTTTGCTACTCCTGCTTCCCTGGCAAGGTCGCTTAGGCTGAACTCTTTTTCAGGATATCTAAAGAGAACTTCGCTTACTTTAGCTTTAGCAGTTTCTTCATATAACTTAAGGTATTTTTTATGAACAATCGGTTTTATCATAGAACATATGTTCTATACCAGAACTATATAAGCTTTTCTTTTTAGCTGGTTAATCTTCTATCTTATTATTCTTCCCAATCTTAGCAAGAACCATCTGGTGCATCCTTCTCAGGAACTCGGTTTTGTCTTCAAGCTTCATAAAATCAAGATGGCCCTGCAGGACAAGATTGAATGCGAATGGGCTTGGAAGCCTGCCTGAGGTGTGAGCTATTTTAATATTATTCTTTTCAATTTGCTGGAGGATTAATTTTGCATTGCCAATGTCCATTAAATCCTCAAGAACCTCTCTTCTTGCCTCTTTTAGTATTGAAAAATCATTTGAGATTCTTTTTACAGCATTTAACAAAAGCATGGAAGAAACCTGCTGCCTGCCAACCCTTTTTGTCCTGCCCATATAAGTTCTTAGAATCATAAGAGAGCGCATTGCACAATGACGGAATCTTCGCTTAAGGACTTCGGTCTGGTCTATTGAGAGTTTCATTATTTCATCAAGCTCGCTGGATTTTAGATGCTGGAAAACTGATTCTACAGGGAGCTGCTTTTCTGATGCAAGGTAAAAGCCATTATCACTTATGCCAAGCTCAATGTCTGTGTGAGTTAACCTGCCAAGGATGTATGCTGATGCCCGGCTTAATACATCATTCACCCTTCTTCCATAAAGCGTGTGGAAAATGTAGAATTTTTTATCGTCTTCTTTATATGATTCTATTATTATTTTTTTATCATGTGGAAGCTGGGAGAATAAAAACTGCTCCTGCAGATAATGAAAGACAGCTTCTGAAGCATTTTTGTCCAGATACATGTAGCTGTTGATAAAGCCAATGATTTCCTGCTTGCTGCTGTTTTTTTGGAATTTTTCATTTACTAACCTCCTGAACCTGGAGATGTCCATGGCTAAGTCAAAATTTAATGGAAGCATTTCTGAAAACCATGAAGGAATTGTTGGGGGCCTGACAACTGAAGCATTAACTTGTGCTGTCATGCCTCTTGCATACAAAAATTCATATCTTTGGCCTCCTAAGACAAATACATCCCCTCTTTTTAATCTTTCAAGAAAAGCCTCATCAATATGCCCAATAACCTGGTCATTGATCTTTACCTGGATGTAAGTTTCATCAGGAATTGTGCCTATATTGGTCATGTATAACACTCTTGCCAGCCTGCCTCTTTTTCCTATTTCCCCGGTTTCAGGGTCATACCAGATTTTTGCATAAACATGCCTGTCTTCCAGCTTGGAATATTCTCCGGACAGGTATTCAATAACTTCCATGAACTCCTTGAATTCAAGATTCTGATAGCAGTATGAATTGGTGATTAGGGTGTATAGGTCCTTGAGCTTTATTCTTTGAGTGACTGCAATGCCAAAGATTTGTTGGGCGAGAACATCAAGGCATTTTTTAGGAATATGAATGCTGTCAATCTTTCTTTCAATCACATTTTTTAACAAGACCCCTGACTCAACTAAATCATCCCGATCCTGGACAATTAACCTTGCCTTGATTGTGTCATGCAGCTTGTGGCCTGCTCTTCCGGCTCTCTGCGTTGCCCTTGCAACTGATTTTGGGGAACCAAGCATGATTACTAAATCAATATAGCCGATGTCTATGCCGAGTTCGAGTGATGTTGAACAGACTATTGCTTTTAAATCACCTTTTCTCATTCTTTCCTCTAATTTTAGCCTGTGCTCCTTGCTTAAGCTGCCATGATGGGCACCGATGTTTTCTGTGTATTTTTTTGGGAATTTTTCCTTTAGATGGTGGACAACTCTTTCTGTTGCTGACCTTGTGTTTGTGAAAATTAGGGTTGTTTTGTGCTCCTGAATTAAGGCGTCTAATAACTTGTATAGCTCATTATGAATCACTTCATGTGTGATGTTAATTAGGTCAGGCACAGGGCAGAGGACTTTCATATCCATTTTTTTATCAAGGTCAATTTTTGCTATTGCGCAACCCCGGTTTTTGCCAACCAAGAACTTAGCTATCTCCTCTATTGGCTCTGTTGTTGCTGACAAGCCTATTCTTGTTGGCTGGCTTTTGCTTGTGTATTGGAGGGCTTCTAATGCTATTGATAAATGCACACCTCTTTTTGAATCTGCCAAGGCATGAATCTCATCTATAATAATCCACTGGACTTTAGCCAGGTGGTTCTTGAATTTTGATGAGGCAATTACTAATGAAAATGATTCTGGGGTTGTGATTAAGATGTGTGGGGGGTTTTTCAGCATGCCTGATTTTTCTGATTGTGTTGTGTCTCCGGTCCTTACCCCTATTCTTATGTTAAAGTGCTTTTTTGCGAGGGCTTCCATCTCTTTCAATGGCTCCTGCAGGTTAACCTGGATATCATTTGAAAGGGCTTTTAGGGGAGAGATGTAAACAGCATATATCCTTGCTTCTAATAATCCTGCTTCTGACAGGGTAATTAACTCACTTAAGATTGAGGAAAAAGCTGTTAATGTCTTGCCAGAGCCAGTGGTTGCTGATACAAGGACATTGTTTTTATTATGGATGCTCATCAGGGCATATTTTTGGGGAAGGGAGAACTCCGGGAACTTTTTTTTGAACCAGGTGCTGACTATTGGATTTAAGATTTTGTGGATTTCTGAGTCTTCAGCTGGCTTTCGGATGTAGGTTAGCATATTTAGCTCCAAATGACATGATAAAAAAGATGAGAAAACAGGGGTTTAAAAGGTTATTCTTTATGGTTTCTGTTAATTCCTCGTGGTTACTTCTTTCTGCTATAATAATTAAAGATTTCGAAAGTTTTAAAAATTAAACCATGGCTTCTAAGTTATGAGAATTGCAGTTTTTGGAGATGTAAACAGCAAATACCCAATTTTAAAACTTTTTTTTGCCCAAACAAAAGGGGTGGATGCTTACTATTGTGTTGGGGATGTTGTTCATCACAACTCTCCTGAAGGCGCAAGATGGACAGATAGCTGTATTAGGCTATTAATTGCCCATCAGGTAACTTGTATAAGAGGTAATCATGAAAAATCATTATTAGATATATTACTAGGAAACCATTATTACACACCAAGAGAAAAACATAACCTGAGAGAAGTGGGCATACCTAAATATTCTAACTTAACAAGAGAATTCTTATTGGATTTAAAAGACCAAAAAGAAATAGGAGATGTCTTACTTGCTCATGATTCTGCATTAGGAAGATGGAATGTATTTCCTAAAAGAGCTGAATTTGAAGCGATTAGAGAAAAAGAAAGAAGAATGCTTTTCTTTGGCCACTCACACAAAAGACTTTATTTCAGGCAAGATGAGCAATGTCCTTGGTGGATGAATTATTTTAGAAAAGAGGGTTTCTTTCCACAATTTGACAAATTATATGATACATCAAATGGGTTGTGTATAGTTAATCCAGGAAATATGGAAAGATCAAAACCTCCATTTGGTTTCTATGAATGTAGCAGTTATGTGATATATGATAATGAAAACCAAACAATAACCTTCAAAAAAGTAGTAAATAAATAAGGTTTAAAATGTTATTCCTTGGTTATTTTTCATAAACATTATCATTTTGTCCAGGCGTTCAGAAGCTTCTAGTTTGTAAGCCATTCGGTTTGTTAAGAGTGCCTCTTTTTGAAATCTTGGATGCTTCCAATTTTAATAAACCTTCCCTTGCTTATCAGTTCCAGCCTTTGCAGGTATTCTGCCCTGACTTTTGGCTTTTCCTCAAGCTGAGCCTGCATAAAAATCTCTATTTGCTTGCTCATGCTTATGCCATGCTGCTTGCAGAAATCAGAGAATCTCCTGTAGACTGCTTCCTCCAGATTGAATGTTTTTAATGCCATAAATAACATTAAATAACTTTATTTAAATGCTTTTTGGTTGGGGCTGGTTACATTTTTTATCTTATTATCTCACTTTTGCCCACACCATATCATCCAGGTATTTGCCATCCTTGAAGCTGTTTTTTCTTAAGACCCCTTCAAGCCTGAAATTGCATTTTTCTAAAACTCTTATTGATG
>DATDYH010000019.1:0-20104 GCA_035289045.1 Candidatus Nanoarchaeia archaeon | reverse complement strand
GGAAGAGATGATTAGAGCAATGAAAGCCTATAAAAGAAAGCCTGATGAAAAAGAGTTTAAGAAGATTTTTTCTTTGCTTTAACAGGTTTTTAGTCTAAAGTATTTGGTGGCAAGTTATTTAGGGGTGTTTCATGCAGTTCTTCAATTACTTTTTTTGAAGATGTTGGCTCAAACTCAAAATAGTCGCATTTACTGCATTGGTAGCTGGTAGCTTTGCTGTTAGCACCATGTACACTTACTTCAACTTTCCTTAAACTTGAACTACATTGTTGGCATCTCATTTTTCGGTTTTTTGTTTTGCTTTAACAGGCTTTGCTTTCCTGGCTGGGGTTTTCAGCTTTGCTTTTCCTTGCTTTGATTTTTCCTGCTCTGCCTGTGCTTGCTGCTTTCTTGAGCTGAGTATTGCGTAATTAACAGGGTTCTTGATTAACCTGCACAAGCCATTTGGATGGCAGATTTGGAGTGCTGGATAATAACTTTGATTATTGCAGTTAGGAGGAAGAATTTTCTGCTTCTGCCTTTTGCTCCAGGAGAGCTGGGCCTGGATGTAATTCTCTCTTAAAGGCTCTGGATTCTTTTTATTCCACTCACTCATGATTGATGCTATTTCCTCATGAGAATAACCTGTGTTGGAGAGGAAATTATACAGGATGAAGATGAACCTTTTTTTGCCGTCTGCCAGGCCTTTTAACCCAAGCTTAATGCAGGGAGAGAAATGCTCCTGGGAGATTGAGCCTGATAGGGGGGCATGCTCCTGTATTCTTGGCTTGTCACTTCTTTGTTCAGTGGTTTTTGCATAAAATTCATAAGCCCGTGTTAATAAGCTAACAGCTTCCTTTGCTTTAATATTCCTGTTAAGAAATACCGGGCCCGGAACAAATTTTTTTATTGATGCCTGCTCTTTTTTAAAACATTCAAGAGTTTCTGGCTTGATTGGAATGGAAACTAAGCCTGATTTTTCATTGATTGAATATGGGGCACGGAATAAATGCCTTGAGGAAATCAGGATGGTATCAATTTCAACCAGGGAGAAGGGGTTAAAATTACCTGCACTAAAGTTCCTGCTCGCGCTTAATGGCTCATGGGTGCTGCATTTAGGGCATCTTAAATAAATTTCTTCTTTTATTCTTGACATGCTATGGCTGCATTCAGGGCATGCTGAAACAGACTCTGAAAATTTCTGCTCTTCAAGCTTGCAGCTGGGGCATTTAAAAGTGAGCTGCTTTAATTCAATTGCTTTTGAGTTGCATACTTTGCAGAGCTTTTCTGTTACTTCTGCTTTATGCTTGCCTGTCCTTACTAATAAATTCTCCAGTGGCTCCTGAAGAAGTGATGCTGCAAGATGCTCCCTAATCATCTCTTTTAGATAAGCTGCCATGACTCTTGGGGCTTCTGGGAATAGTAACTGGATGGGTATATTGTTGAATTTTTCTGGAAATGCCTCAGAAGGGATGCCAATATGAAAACCGCTATTGCCGGAAAATTTGACTGAAAAATTTTTAATATTATGGAATTTCAATGCCTCTCTTATTAAAATAGCTGTTTTTCTTGCTGTTTCAATGTCTTTTGAGTCTATGTCAATAAGAAAATCCCAGCCTGTTCTTAAGCTGTCTAATTGGGATTTAGCCAGGCCTGGCTTTAATAACAAAGGATTCTGCCAGAGTTCTTCTGAAATATGAAAAGAGGTTGCTCCTGCTTTTGCCAATTCATAGACATCATGCTCATAATACAAAGAGTCAGGGCGCTTGCCATAGCCTTTATCACTGTACCTGATTGCTACTTCCTTATTGCTGGCTGATTCAATGATTAGCTTTTGAATATCCTTTCTTGCATAATGCTCTGTAACTTTGGTCATAATGCAGAAATAGGCTAAGAAGTTATAAGCTTAATTGTGATTTATCATATATCCTTGTTGTCAAAGCCTGCTAAAGGGTCTGGTTCTTCCTGTTGTGGCTGTTGGGGCTGCTGCTGAATGAGGGCTTCTTCAGGACGGGATTTTAAGAATTTAAAGACAATAAAAATGATTAAGGCCAAGAGGATTACTCCTCCGAGAATGTAATAAAGGAATGTCCAGTCTGCTGAGAGTGATTTGCAGTCTGAATCAGCTCCTTTGGTGCAGTCTAAATCACAGATTAAATCCTGGATTGGGTTGCAGATGCCATCTGATGCACCTGTGCTGCAGTCCTGGGGGCAGTTTAGATAATTCTCTGCCTTATCGCAATTGCGGTCTGGGCTGCAAAAAACAGTCAGCTCATTGCTTTCCCCTGTTATTATTGCTCCGGTTGCCGTGTCAATGATTTTTACAGGCTGGAATGTAAGCTGGCCGGGTTTTGTTGGCTTAAGCTTGTAGGAAACTGATGCTACCCTGCCTGGAGATGCGAGAATATTCCATTTTAATAATGACAATGTAATGCCATCGCGCTGCTTTGTTTCATAAGGCTTGGCTGGCTCAACAAGGGTTATGCCTGAAGGAAGGGCTTCTTCCAGAATGAATGAGGCTTGCTGCGAGGCATCATTAAGAATACTTATGGTTATTGTTACTACTGAGCCTGCTTTTGGAGCTGCTGGCTGGATGTCCCTTAACACTTCTATTGCAGAGACATTAAGTGATACTAGTAATACCAATGCCAGCAGGATTAATTTTTTCATTTTTTTACTCCCTTTTTACTTCCTCAACAAATAAAGAGACTGCACCTTTAACTATTTTTTGGGTTTTGAAGCTGAACCTTGATGCCTGTTTTGTAAATGGCTCTTTAATGCCTTCGCATCCAACAATTGACTTGAGCTCTGGGCATAATTGCTTGCCATGGTCATTATAGCAGGCCATTAAGTTCTCACAATAGCTATAGCCTCTTGGGGTGCTGCCAAGAATTATTGATGGGGCATTATTGCCTGTTGTGTCTGCAAAATGAAACTTTCTGTCCAATGGGAGCCTGATTAGAGTATATGCGTGGTTAGATGCTTCTGCTACAAACACCTCATCTTGAGTATAGCCAATTTTCCTTAGCAGGGTGACTAATGCTACACTGTAATCAACGCATGTTCCGGTTGCAAGGACATTAATTGTTGCTCCTGCATGCAAGTCCTGCAATGCAATATTGTTATAGGAAAGGACTGTGTCTGAATACCAGTTTCCAAGGATTCTGTTAGCTGGTGTGGTTTTGCAGAAGATATTCTGGATGTTTTGCTGCTTTTGTGTTCTTGGAAGAGGTTTTGCCTTGTAAAAATTAGCTGGCTTGGTGCAGATGCTTTCAACCGCGTAACAGCACATCTCTGCTTCAAAATAATCCTGCATATAGATGGCATTATCTCCTATGCCTTTGATAAGATAGATGCCCTGGCATCTTTTCTGGCTGCCCTGGGAATACTTGTTTGCAAAATTGCATGCACCTGCTTTTCTTGAGTCTTTTAAGGGGCTGCCATCACAGCAGTCAATTGCGTCTTCAATAATATAATCTGTGGATTCATCACAGACTTCAATTAAATCGCAGGACTGGCTTCGTGAGTTTATTGCTATTAATTCTCCCTGATGAGAGGGCCATTTATTATCGCATATTGTATCCTGGGGAAAATAAGAAGCTGTTGTGTTCCTGCACCTGTTTTTGTTCTGGATGAATACAGACACTGTGTCCTTGGATGTTAAGCCTGCTGAGTCTGTAACTTCAAGTTCAACTGTGTATCCTCCAGGAGAGTCAAATCTTTTTAATAATGTAACCCCCCTACCAATAACAAGATTATTGTGCTTCCAGACAAAAGAGGAGTCCTGGTAGATTAGGTCATTATCAGGGTCTGTGGATTTTGATGCATCAAGGATTATTCTCTGGCCCGAGTATGCTACAATGTCTTCGCCTGCAGCTGCTATTGGGGGGAGATTAAGCTCCTGCTGGCTGGCTTGCTGGGTGATAATGCTTACATCTAATGTTGAGGATTTTACTCCATCTGAAACAATAACCTGGATGGTTTCTGCGCCTTGTGACTGGGCTGGCTGGCAGGAGAGCATAGAATCAATGATTGTGCATGCAGAGATTGATGAGGAATAGGAAAGGTCCTGGGTTTGCTGAAATGCAAAGAATAATTCCTGGCTTTCAGGGTCTGTTGCATAAGCTTTCAGGTCAAGATTAAAAGGGGATGAAATCTGGGGGATTGGAGAAGTTAATGGCGGGCTGTTTATAAGGCCGAGGTCTGTGCTTTGCTGGCCCTGAAACTGGGCTAATGTGCAGGAGCCATCTGGATTGCAAATATCCTCTGGAGCAGGGCAGCCACATACAAGGCAGTCTTCTGTTAATATTCCATCCTGGCTGCAAAAATTAGGCTGGATTGCTGATGAGCAGGAATCTAATAAGGTTCCGTCAAGGCAGGTTAGGGATGATGCTTCTGGGTTTACTAATGCCTGGGTTGTTGGTACACAGCAGATGCCTGAATCACAAGGAGTGGTTAACTCAATCTCTTCCTCGCCTTCACTACATGATGCCTGGCATGACCCGCCAATAAGCATGCAGGGATCATAGGCGTGTGCTAAAACTGGAAATATGATTACAAAAAAGAATAACAGGAAAATCAACCTCTTCATAATGCTGAAAAGCTGGGGGTTTTTAAATAGTTATTGCTCCTGCAAAATCTCGGACTGAAGATTTTGGAGGACTGCCATGAGCCTCTGAAGCTCCTCTTCAAGCTGCTTTAATACTAAAGAAAGTTCTGCTTTTTGGGAGGTGATGCTTGCATAGGCTTCATCAAATGACTTCTCAACCAAGACATTAGCACCCACACCAATGATAAAATTCTGGTTTTGCTGGAGCTTTGCTTTTGTGAAAAGGCTGCTGCTTAATGGAACCAGGATCTCCTGGCCTTCCTTTGCCTGCTTAAGCTCATCAAGGCTGGAGAGCAAGATTGTAAGCTCGTTAGCATGAGCTTCAAGAGCTGAGTGCTGCTCCTGGAGGGCGTTTAACCTTTCTGTAAGAAGCTGAAAGTTCATATATTTTTTCTGAAGAACTTGTTTTTCCATGGAAAGAATTATTTTGGTTTTGCTTGTTTTGCTTTTGCCTGCTGGCTGATTTTCTTGGCTGCTTTTTCTTTGTTAGCCTGCTTTTTTGCCTGAACTGCTGGCTCTTGTTTTTTTGCTTGCTGTTTTTTTGGCTTTACTGTCTGCTTCTCCTTTTTTGTATAATCAATTATGATGCCTTCTTGTTTTAAAAGCGCTTTTAGCTCTTCTGTGGAGATGCCTTTTTTAATGTTCAATTGCTTTGCTGAGAGTTCGAGGTGAGCAAGATTGCACCTTCGTCTTTTAACCTGGCCATCTATTATTACAAAGTTTCCATCAAGAACATCAACTATTACAGCCAGCCTGTTGCCTTCCCTGCCTGTGAGTTTTGTGCAGATTCTTCCCAAAAGTTTTTCTTCACTCATGTTGACTCCTTAATCTTGAGATTAAAGCCTGCCTTGAACAGCTGCTGCATAATACTCCCCCAAACCTTCTTTCAGGCCTTTTCTTTGATTTTGTGAGCTTTTTCTGGAGCTTGCTTGGAGCATTGGTTATGCCATGCAATGGCTGCTTGCAGACAAGGCATGTTCTTTGCTTTGATTTTCTCTTGATTCTTCTTACTGCCACGCCTTTAGGCAGCTTAATGTACTTAATTCTGCGCTTTCTTGATTTTTCTATGCGTGCCATGTTAATGTCTTTTTAATATACTTTTAATAATTTTCTTAAGATTATGCTGAAGATTATTGCGAGGAGCAGGTATGCCCAAAACCAGCTCATAAACCCAAAAAACTCTGGGTCATTAAGATTTTTAAATGTATCTGAAAACCACCTTATAAGGATAATGAAGGGGATTGCTGTGTAAAGCAAGGGCTTCATGGTTAATTCCATGGTTTCCGGGATTTTTTCAAACTGCTTTTTCTGAAATTCAAGCATTTTTTGCGGGTTGTTATTGTATTGTTTCATCTCCTGCTGCATAGCTTTTTGCTCGTCTTTGATTGCTTTTAATGCATCCTGGTCTGTTGCATATTTCTGGACAAGAGTTGTGATGAAGGTTACAAATAATGTAATGATAATAAAACCCCAGTGCAGGTTAACCTGCAATAAAAACCCGAATGTTGGATTGAGGACAAGGTTAACCGCGTTCTTTATTGCTGGAACAGAATCCCAGAGAGATGCCACTATTAAGCTTACGAACATTACAAGGATGAGCATAAGAAAGCTTTTTTTCATTTTCCTGCCCCCATTATTTTTTGCAATGCAGGGTGCATCTCCATTAAGTGCTGCTGGGCAATGTCTTCATAGAATTTATAGACAATCATGACTGTAAGCAGGATGCCTGTGCCTCTTGATAAAGCTCCTGACAAATCTGCAACTGCTGCCAGAAAACCAACTGTGATTGCACCCATGACTGTTAAAGGCAGGATATACCTGTTAAGGATTGTTTCCAGGACTCTTTCATCCCTTCTAAAGCCAGATACCTGCAAGCCAGTTGCCATTAATTGCTTTGCTACTGTTTTTGCATCCATGCCAGAGGTCTGGACCCAGAAGATGGAGAAGACTACAGAGCCTGCGACCATAAACAGCATATAGACAAGTGAGTGAGCCAGGGTTGGGAGAAGATTAACTGCACCTGTGAATAATACATCTAAAATATCAGGGCCATTAAGCCATAAGACAATGCCTGATGCAGGAAGGTTGCCTGAAAATGTTCCAAGCCAGGGATGGCCTTTGTTTTCAAATAATCTTGCCATTAACTGGATATTTGCAAGCAGGGCTGCAATTAAGATGACAGGGATGTTTGAGGTGTAGATAAATTTTAATGGCCAGCGAATGCCATAACCGCGGACCTTGCCAAAAGATAAAGGAATCTCAACTTTCATGGCCTGGAGATAGACTGCCAATGCAAACACAACAATTGTTGCTGCGATTGTTGCGCCTGCCCTTAATGCCGAGGCTATGCTGCCTTCTATTAATGACTTAATCATGACCCAGACCCTGCCTACAGGGGGCTGGCTTGTGAATGGAAAACCCAGCTTTTGGTTAAGCGGGAGGCTTGTGGATGCTGCAGCTGCTTCTGACAATGGGCTGAATGCTCCTATGAAGATTTGCAATGAAACTCCTGCTGCAATAAACAATGAGATGCCAGAGCCAATGCCCCATTTGGCACATACTTCATCCATTAACATTATTAATAATCCTCCAAGGATTAACTGAATAACCAATACCCATGGAGAAAAGCCTAATGCCGGGGATAAGCCTCCAAGAAATACATAGATTAAGGCTTCAAAGATTACAAAGAAGATTGAGAATAATTTTTGCAACCCCTGGAAAAATGCCCTGCCCTCATGGGTTGTGGTGTCTATTTTCAATATGCCAGAGCCTGTTAATAATTGAAGGACGATTGATGCTGTTACTAATGGGCCAATGCCCAGGGAGATAATTGTCCCGAACTGGGCGCCAAGAATTACTGCTAATAAATCAAGGTTTTTTAATGCATTTGCCCCCAGGCCATAAAGCGGGATTATGCCAAGAATAAAATAAGCAAGGAGAATTATTAATGTCCATTTTAGTTTTGTTTTAAATGGCAGGTATTTTTGTGATGGGGCTTTAATTTCCGGGAGTATTGAAAACAACTGGTTTGTGAATGACATGTTAACTGGCTATACTGCCACCTGCTTGTTCTATTTTTTCTTTTGCTTTTTTAGAGCAGGATGCTACTGTTATAGCGTATTTTTTATCTGCTTTGCCCTTGCCAAGAAGCTTGGTAAATCCTAAAGCTGTGAGATTGATTTCCTGCTGGTTAAACTTATGGAGCTGGTTGATGTTAATCGCTCTTGATTTAATAATTGAGCTTTGAGGCCTGCTAAAGCCATGCTTGCCAAAATAAGCATTGCCGTAAGTTGTTAGTATTGTTGGCCTTTTCTGAGATGCTCTTTTTCCAGTGCCTGCCATCCCTCTTCCTCCTCTGTTGCCTGCACCCCTGCCTTTCTTAATTCCTCTGCCGTGCATTCTGCTTCCACGAAGCCTGTTTACTTTTCTTCTTTTGTTTGTTGTCATGTTATAGCATCTTGTTAATCAGGATGTTGATATTATCTCCTCTATATCCAAGGACTCCACCCATTGAATAGGGCTTTTTAATGCCTGGGCTTTCAAAGCCGCCTATTGGAGGCTTTAACCTAAAAAATGGCCTTAAGCCAGGGATAGTGTTTAACTGGGCTTGTGAAGAGAAGAATGCTTTTGCAAACTCATCAAACTGCAGCTTGGTTTTTTCCTTTAAATATTCCTCTGTTAAAAGCTTGTTGCCTGGAAGCCTGCCTCTTTTTTTCAGCAGCTCCTTAAATGTTGTTTCATTAAGCTCGCCCCAGGTTACAAAATCCTTGATTTTTTTTAACATGCCTATGTTCGGTACTGATTCTTCTATAATTGTGCAGTGATGCTTATTGTACAATCTTAATAAATCAAGAGTGCGCTTGATATCCGGCCTTATGCCTGTTTTTCCCCTAATCCTGATAATTGCGAATTTATTCATTTTTTCCAGTGCCCATGATAATCCCCAGGCTCTTTTTATATTGCTCCTGGGTTTTTGTTGTGGATAATTGCTTAAGAGCATTAAAGCAGGCATAAATCAGGTTTAGCTTGGTTTTTGAGTTAAAGGTTTTTGCATAAACATCTTTTATGCCAACAAGAGCAAGGATTTTCCTGCATTCTTTTTCAACGCATAAGCCTGTGCCTCTTGCTGCAGGGATTAAGATTATGCGGGCTGAGCCGCATTTTCCACTGACTTTAAAAGGGATAGAATGGGGATTAGCGCAGGCACAGTCCCATGCACCACACCCTCTTTTGATTGAGATAATATTCAGCTTGGCTGCTCTTATTGCTTTTTCACGGGCAGGCATGGTTTCTTTTGCCTTGCCATGGCCAATGCCAATGTAGCCATCTCTATTGCCTACTGCTGCCAATGCTGCAAACTTTGGCTTATTGCCTTCGCGTGTTTTTTTCTGGGTCTGCCGCCAGATGCTTCTTTTTCCTCCGCCAAACTTGCCCTTTGACTGGCCGATGTTCAATAGGTCTGACTGGATGTCTTTTATAAGGAAATCAATGATTTCTGCTTCAAGGAAGCGCTTGTCATGCTGGAGCAGCTGCTCTATTGAAGTTATGTCTTTGCTCTTGACTTTTCTGCCTAACTCTGTCTTGGGCCTCCATGTTGATTCATCAACCTCTTTCCTGATGGCTACGCCTGCTGGAATCTCTTCAACTATTTCCGGGATTTTTAGTTCTTCTTCTGCCATGTTACTTACCTATGATCTTTTGCTTGATTTCATTCAGCTGCTTTAGCATTCCTTCTGGAGCTGAGCTTTTAAACTGTGCTGAATCCTGGGAGCTTACCTTGTGAAAGTAATTTATTATATGCTCGCCATTTAACCTTTCCTGTGAAGGAAGCACTGATGCTGAGTGGGGGATTGTTAAGCCTGCATCAATTGCCCCTTTTAATACTGCGTATAGTTTTGAGCCTTTTGTAGAGCTGGTTAAGCCTGCGTCAAGGATTGCCTCTTTAACCTGCTTTTGCTGGGCTTTTTTGCCTATTAATAACCCAAGCAGGTATGCTGTTGGGATGTTATTGCCATAGTTCCAGCCAAGCTTTTTTAACTCTTGTGTTGTTGATGCTGCAATGACCTTATCTCCCCGCTTGTCATAAGCAATGAGCTGGGCTGTTAAGTTCTTTATGGATTTTCTTACAACCAGCCTTGGCTTAGCTGAAGAGAGTAAAGACCTTCTTAGCTTGTAATCTGTCTGCTTGCTTTGCTTTCTTCTGTATTTTACTGTAAATCTTTTAGTTTTTACCATGTTGTTCTTTGGCCAGATGCTGTTCTGTGATGTAGATTTTTATATGCCTTTTGCTTCTAAATGCCCCGGATTTTGCCTTTAAGTAAAGGCTTCTATAGCTGCCTAATGACAAAAGATTTTTAGCTTTTAGCAGCTTTAAAAATCTTCTCTGGATTCTTATTCTTGCCATCCAGGCTTGCTTTCTTGGAAGCCTTGCTGTTCTTTTTCCTTCTCTTGAACCATGACCCTGCCTTCTGCCTTTTCTCTTTTGAATTTTAAGCTTTCTTGCATGATGCCTGGACTGGCTTTTACTTGGGGAGATTGTAATAATGCCTTCATGCATCAGCCTGCTTACATCTGATTTTGTTAATGCTTCCTTGATTTCCTTAAGATGCTGCTGGGAGAATTTTACTCGTGATTTGCCAACTTTCCCTAACTGGGTTGCAAGTCTTTTCTGAAGCTTTAGTTTCATGTTAATTTGGCTTTTCCAGGATTTTCCTCTTTTCCTGCTCCTGCTTTGCTTGTTGCTCTTTTTGTGATAATTGCTCTTTGGCTTTTTCCTCTGGTTTTTTTGCTTCTGGCTGCTTTGTGGAAACTGCTGATTCTTCTACTGCTTGTTTTGCCATGGCTGCCTTTATTCTTGTTATGTAGTCTTCAGGATGCTTTATGTTCAGGAGCTTAATGCTCTTTGCTTTTGCCTGCGCCAGTATAAGCTGTTTTTTCCTGAAACCTGTTTTTGATGAAACGATGATGATTGATTCTTCAGGGTTAACTCTCTGAAGGCCAGCAAGATTATTGATATATGCTATTTTCAGCCCATCATGGGTGTTTCTTATAAGCTTATTGTTTCTGTGGCCTATTTTAACCAGTGCTCTATGGCCTGCGATAGCCATCCTTACTTTTGAAGCAATGCCGCGGGGCTTGCGCCATTTAGTGTTAATGCCTTTAATATTAAAAGCGTCCTGCCTTGCAAATTTTGGGTTATGTTTTTTGCTTATCATATGATTTTACCTGCTTTGGAAGTAATCCATAAACCATCCATAAAGATTCTTCTATCTCTGTTGGTTATTCTTGTTGAGCTTTCAAGATTGGATGCGGTTGCGCTAACATGCTCTTTATTGATGCCTGAGACAAAAATATCATTGCCTTTTATGGATACCTGCACGCCTGGAACAATGTTTGCTTTTCTTGGAATCTTTTCACCAAGGAAATTTTTTATGATAACCTGGCTGCCTTCAACAAGAACAGTCATTGGAAAATGGCCTGAACAGATTTTCAATTCATACTGGTAGCCTTCAGCAACTCCCTTGAGCAGGTTCTTTATATGTGCTGCAAATGTGTTGAGAATTTTTTTATTATTTCTTGTTGCCCCTTTTGTAGCAAGATGGACGAATTCCTGGGAAAGAGTGATGGTTATTAATGGATGCTTAAGCTGCTTCTGGGTTTCACCTTTTGGGCCGGTTACAGTGACTATATCTTGTTCCAGGTGAACCTGGATATTTTCAGGAATTTTAAGCTTGCTTTCAAGTTTAAGTGCCATGTTAGTATACAAATGATAGTAATCTGCCTCCAAGATTTAATGCTTTTGCGTTCTCCAGGGTCATTACCCCTTTTGAGGTTGATACAATGATTATGCCAAAACCTTTTGATGGAAGATAGCGTTTCTCAAACTTTTCCATGGCTGTTTTTTTAAATGGGTAGCGGGGCTTGATGACGCTGCACTTGTTGATGCTGCCAAGAAGCCTGATAGTTAGCAAGCCGGATTTGCCATCTAGCAGTTTTTCAAAGTCACCAATGTAATGATTGTCCTTCATTAAGGCCAGTACTTTGATAACCAGCTTGGATGACCTGGTTGTGCATGTTTTCTTTCCTGACTTCTCGCAATTATTAATCTGCGAGATTACACTTCCCAATATATCGTTCATTACCATCTTATTTGTATTTTTTAAAGCCTAATTGCCTTGCATTCTCCCTAAAACACTGCCTGCACTGGTTTAAGGTGTATTTCCTGATGTATGCACCCATCCTGCCGCAGATAGAGCATGTTCTTGCTGATTTGCCATACTTCCTTGGCTTTGGGGAGTTGTGCTTGACAAACTTCCTCCATTTTGCTTTTTTATTTTTTAATTGCTTGTATGCTTTTTTATAATTGCTGTATGTCATTTTTATGCACCTGGTTGTTTGTTGAGATTAAATTTTTCTTCCATAAAGCTGATTGCTTCCTGCTTGGTAATCTTATGCTTTTTTCCTAATCTTGAGCTTTTTAGCCTTGCTTTAACCCTGAAGCCTGGCCTTGCAAGAGTTACTGCTGCTTCAAAGCCTATGATGCCTATTTCAGGTATGTATTCTATTTCCTGAATATCAATATACTCCTTGATGCCAAATGAAAAGCTGCCATAATCATCAAACTTTGATGCCGGAATCCTGTTGTCAACTGCCTTTAACAGCATGATGAGGATTTCCTCTGCTTTTTTTCCCCTTAAGGTTACTTTGCAGCCAATCTGGAGCCCTGGCCTTACCCCCCATGTTGGGATTCTTTTCATTGTTTTTGTTTTAACTGCTTTTGCATGGGTGATGGCCTCAAGCAATTTAACTGCCTTATTCAGCTTATCTCCAGGCTCACCTACACCAATGTTAAGTGTAAGCTTACTTACTTTGATCTGCTTCATTATGTTTTGTTCCATGTTCTTGTTTTGCTGCAGGCTCTATAAACTGCGGGTCAATTACGAATGCATACGCTTTTAGTGTTTCAATTTTTTCTTTGCCTGTGTCTAATAATATTCTTGGCTTAAGCATGCTTTTTTCTGCGTAAATATCTTTTAATATTCCTGTAGTGCCTGCGTTTTTTCCTGCGGTTAAGTATATGGTTGAGTTTTTGGCAAATTTTAAATGCCCCTGAATTTTGTTGGTTGTTACATCCAGAATGATGGTATCATTAACTTTTAAAGACTTGTCTTCTGAAAGAATGTTCCTGCCATCATAAAGATTTAACTGGGTCTTGTTTCCGTGCAGGACTTGCTTGTTAATGATTTTGCATGGCTTTAGTGATGAACTTTCCTGCTTAACAGGGATTAATTTGAAATTTCCTCGCTCATCAAGGATTAGCCTGTATGCTTCTTTTGTCTTTGTCACCTCAATGAGGTCCATTACCCCAATTGAGAATTTTGGATTGGTTCTTGGCTTTTTGTCAATCAGGATAATTTTTTGGTTGAGAATGCTGCGGACTTCCCTTGAAGTTGTTGCATACTTAAGGAAGGCTTTTAAAAGAAGGTTTAAGTTTATAGCACTGGCTATTGGATGAGCCCCGGGATTAATCCTTGTAATCCACTTGGTTGCCTTTCTTTTTATTGGCCAGTTATTTGGTGTTCTGGCTCTTGATAGATGTTGTGGCATGTTTTCTCCTTAATATTTCGCTTCTCTTCTTGTCCTCTGTGCTTAGCTCTGTGATTATTAAGTTAGAGGGGTCAATTGGATAATATGATTTTGAGCCATCAAGCTTAATATGCTCTGCACCGGTAACATATACTTTATACCTCTTTAGCAAAACTCTTTCAATCTTGCCTGTTTTGCTTTTAAACTGGCCCCTGCTGATTTTAACAGAGTCGCCTTTTCTTAATGGAATGCTTCTTTTATTATGCTTTTTCCTGAGCTCTTTTGATAAGTGCGCTGAGAGCAGGTTATGCCTGATGTTTAAGGGAGCATTATACCTGTACTTGCGCTGCTTCCTCGGCTTCTTGCTTGCTATCCATGAGTGTGAAAATTTTTGTTTCATGTTACACCACTATTGAGGCTACCTTGGCTATTTCAGGCCATCTGTCTGCTGCCTCTTTTGCTATTGCGCCCTTGAAAATTGTCCCTTTTGGGGCGCCTTTTTCATCCCTTAATACAACTGCTGCATTGTCTTCAAATTTTATTCTTTCTCCTGTGAGCCTTCTGTAGGGCATTTTCTGCCTGACAATCACTGCCTGGACAACCTGCTTTTTCATGCCTGGCTTGCCCTTGACTATTGATGCATTGACCAAGTCCCCTATTGATGCTGCTGGGTATCTTCTTTTTACGGTTTTAGCACCCTTTACAGAGAAGATTTTGATTATTTTAGCGCCTGAATTATCGCAAACTCCTATTCTTGTTCCAACAGGCAGGCCTTTTGGTATTCTTGCATCAACTGACTTCATTTTTTTACCTCTACAATAAGGGCTACCTGCGTCTCCCTTAGAGCCTTTTTAGCAAAAAGGTTCGCGAAAAAACGAAACCCTCTGCATCCAGTTTTCATTTTTTTACCTCTACGATGACAAAATTTTTTGTTTTTGAGATTGGCTTTGTCTCTGCTATTGTTACTTCATCCCCGGGCTGTGCATTAATGCAGGGAGGATTGTGAACATGAAGCTTTGATGTTCTTTTTTCATATCTTTCATATTTTGGAAGCTGGTGAATCCTGTTGAAGGTTATTACAGCTGACTTGAAAGGGTCTGTTTTTACTACTTTACACTCTATTACCCTGCCCCGGATTCTTTGACTGCTGTGGAAAGGGCAGTTCTTGTCATTACATTCCTTTTCAGGAGTTTTAACCTGCAAACCTGTGTTTTTTGCTGTCATTTTATTTCCTCTGGCCTTGTTAATTTTGGGATGACCTGCTGATTATTAATTTTTAAGGTTAGCTGTGATTTAAGTATTGTTTTTTCCATGTTATTTGCGAGTATTGTTATTGTATACTTTGTCTCATTGATGATTTTTCCTTTTATTCCGAGCAGGTGTTTATTGCTAGCCTGTGCTATCTCGGCCTGTTTTCCGATTAAACTGGATGCTGCTGCCATTATCTTATAATTGAGATTGTGCCTGGGGCAAATCCGAGATTGATAAGCTCGTCTTTCGCCTTTTGGGTATGATCTCCCTGCAGCTCAATGATTTTGTCTTTGACTGTTCCGCCGCAGGCAAATTTGGCTTTAAGTTTCTTTGCTAGCTCTTTGATGTCGATTTCCTTGTTGTCTATGCCTGCAATCATTGTTGTTAGCTTGCCAAATCTCCGCTTGACAGCCTTAATCTTTATGTGCTGCTCTTCTTTAGCGATTTCCTGGCAGACACAAAGATCCTTTGACAGACCGCATTTTGGGCAAATTTCCCTCATTTGTTTTGACTCGTACCTCCTTGTTGCTTGTTAGCTTTGAACCTGAGTTCTGTATGGATTCTTGCAATGTTTCTCCTGAGCTTGCTTACATTGCCTGGATTTTCAAGCTTGGCCCCGGTTGAGCGCTGCAGGTTTAGCTTTGCAAGCTCCTGCTGGCATGACTCCAGGGATGATTGCAATAATTCCTTGTTCATTTTTTTAAATTCATGTCTGGGCATGTTCTTCCTTTAGCTCTTCTTCAGTTATTTTCTCTTCTGCAGTTGTTTCCTCTACTATTGGTTTTTCCTGTTCTTCTTGTTTTGCTGCTATGGGCTCTGGCTCCTGAGTTTCCCCGGTTTTCCCTGCTTTTTTTTCTCTCTTTTGCTTTTTTTGGGGAGATTTCTTTTTGATGAGCTTTTCCTGCTGTTTTATTTCATCTTTTTCTGTTACTGGCTTGACCTCTATTGATGCTTCTTTTACCTTAAATCTTATATCATCAGGAAGCCTGATGTCTGAGGTTAAGATTGCAACCTGCACACCTACAGAGCCTGATTTCAGATGAGCCACGGCCTGAGCTCTTTTGATATATGATGCTGAGATTTCACCTGATTTTTTTAAATGACCTGCGAGAAAGCGCCATTTTCTTGCCCTGCTGCTTGGAACCCCTCTTCCCCCAATAACAATTTCTGCGCCCAATGCTCCTGAGTTAATGATTTCCTGAAGAGCTGAGTAACCAAGGGATTTAAACCTTTTAGGCCCATATCTTTCAAATGAAGAGGTAATTTTTTCAGCAACTGACAATGGGTCAAGGCATGGATGCTGGATTTCCACAACTTCTATTTGCGGGTTTTCCATCTGAAAATCCCGCTTTAACAGCTCTGTTAGCCTCTGGACATTTACGCCTTTGCCACCAACAACTAATCCTGGCCTTGAGGTGTAAATCAGGACTTTTTCACCAAGCGGGGTTTTTCTTAATTCCAGGTTTGAATAACATGATTTTGGAAGCTCTTTAGAGACGAATTCCTTGATTAGATGCTCTTTCATTTTTTGGCTGATTATTCTTTTTTCAATCATCTTTTTCTCTCTTTTACTGCTTTTAGCTCTTTTGGTTTTTCTGCTAATGCTTGCACCTTGATTGTAAGATGTGTGCGCTTATACCTGACTCTGCGCTTTCTTCCGTGATGGAACTGCTGTGGGCCCTTGTCTGCCTTAATCTCTGAGATTACTAATGGGAAGGATAAGCCAATATTATGGGCATTTGCTTCCACGCCTTTAACTAACTGCAGGATTTCTTTAGAAGCTTTTACAGGGTATCTGCCTTCTGCTATTTTGCCCCTTCTATGGGGAGTTTCTTTTTTAAAAACTTTAAAAGGAACGGGCTGGCGCTTGCTGATGACTTGTTCAAGCATTAATTTTGCCCTTGCGGTCTGCTTATGCCTTAACATGTTGCAGATTTCTATAGATGCTTTTAAGGAGATTGGCAAGCCAATTCCCCTTATTATTGCATGTTTTGCTAGTGTGTTGTTTTCCATCTTACTTAACTGATGCGGCTGCACTTGAGCGTGTTGCTCCCACACCTGGTGCTGAGTGCGCTACTTTTGACCTTGTTAATGAGTATTCCCCGAGATAATTGCCAATCATCTGGGGCAGGATTAGCACCTGGGCGAATCTGTTTCCGGAATGGATATGGATTGTTAAGTCTATCATCTTGGGAAGGATAATCATGTCCCGGCAATGGGTCTTGATTTGTTTTTTTGATTTGCCATTTAATACAAGCTCAATTCTTTTAAGCAGCTTTTTCTGCTCTGCTGTGAATCCTCTTGCCAGCTTTCTTCTTTGCCTTGATGGAAGAAGGTTAATGAACTCTGCATTTTCCAGCTTCTTTAATTCATCAATTGACTTTCCCCGATAAGAAAATTGCTTTGCCATGTTTTATCTCCTCTTGCCTGTTCTTCTTGCCCTGAGCATGCCAACTTTTCTTCCTGGCGGAGCAAACCTTGGAGCTATGGTTGGCTTGCCTTTATGCCTGCCCCTGCCTGAACCAAAAGGATGGTCAACAGCATTCATAGCTACTCCTGAGGTTATTGGATATAATTTGTTCTTTGCTTTCATCATATGATGGCGCTTGCCTGCTTTTAGTATTGGCTTTTCTTTTTTTCCAGAGCCTGCGATTTCCCCAATTGTTGCCCTGCATGCTGGATTGAATTTTTTTTCCTTTTTTGAAGGGAGCTGGACCATAACAAAATCTTTTGACCTTGAGATTAACCTTGCAATTGAGCCTGCGGACCTGCAGAATGTGGACTTGTTCATATTTGGGGATTTTTCAATATTGTAGATAGATGTTCCTTCTGGGATTTCTGAGAGGGGCATGATGCTGCCTGGAGCTGTTTTTCCTGCAAGATTATAAAAAACTTCATCTCCAACCCTTATGTTTTGGGGAGCTGGAATGACAATTGATTCTTTATTGTCATATTCAACAATTGCCAATGGTGCTGAGTGAGCCTGATGATGGATTAAATCTTTTATGATGCCTTTTTGTGGTGATTGTGACTGGGGATAAGTAAGCTTGTAATGATACCTGTGGCTGGGTGCAAGATACCTTGGGGTGCCTTTGCCCCTTCTTTGCTGAACTAAATTCTTTCCCATGTTACATTAATCCTAGCTGTGTTGCAACATCAATAGCTGGCGTGGCTTTTGACAGCTTAACATAAGCTTTTTTCCCGCCTTTTGATGTTATTACTGTGTTTAGCTGAATAATCTTTACTTTTAAATGCTCCTCAATTGCTTGTTTTAGCTCTTCTTTTGATGATTTTCTTGCTACTTTAAAAACCAGCTTATTATCCTTTTCCATTAACCTTACTGATTTTTCAGTTGAGATTGGATGCCTGATTAAAGTGTAATAGCTCATGTTAAATGTAAAGCGCCTCCTTGCTTAACCTTGCAACTGCCTTGTCTGTGTAAAGTGTTAACCTTCCCGGGTGAGTTCCTGGAGCTAAAAGCTCTGGATTAAGAGAGTCAATAACAGCTATGTCTATGCCTGGGATGTTTTTTGCAGCCTTGCTTAAACTGCATGTTGAGGATACAATAATCAATGGGCCGGATTTTTTCCTGTACTTTCTTCCTCTTGTTTTTCCTTTTCCAGGCCTGATAATTTTTCTTGATGACTTTGTTAATTCCTGTTCAAAGCCTAATGCTTTTAAGATTGCAAGTGCCTGTTTTGTTTTTGAGACTGCTTCAAACTTTGATTCAACACATACAGGGAAGTTAGCAGGAAGAATATGGTTTCTTGATGCAACAATTGAGCTTGTCAATGTTGCTGAAAGAGCTGAGCGGATTGCTTTATTGTTTTCTTTTTTGTTGATTTTAACTTCAAGAACTTTTTCTGATTTTGGAGGGTGAGCTCTTCTGCCTTTTGTGGTATTTGGTGAGAATGCACCAATCCAGCCAAATTGCCTGCCTCTGTGCCAGATAACTTTTCTTGGGGTTCTTGACATGCCATGGCCGTAAGAGGTTCTGTAATCCCTTCTTCTTTTAGAAATTTTTACTGATGCTCTTTTACCTGCGCCTTTAAATGCGCTATATGGCTGCCTTGAGCTTAACTGGGCTGCGAGAACAGCTCGCTTGATTAGATTAGGATGATATGGCTCTTTAAACTGGATTGGGGTGTCAATATTGCCATGCTCCCTGCCCTCTATTGTGTAAACCTTCATCTTGCGATGCTCCTTATATCAATATTTATTGGCTGTTTTTTTCTTATGGCATGGACAAGTTTTACCAATCTTTTTGATGGCCCTGGAATTGAGCCTTTGATTAAGATATAATCATTTTTTACCATGCCATAGCGCTGGAATCCCTGAACAGGGTTGATGATTGTTGGGTTATTGCTTATTTTTATTATTGGCTTATTATACTCTGTTCTTGTGTGATACCCCATCTGCCCCGGGTGAGCAACAGTAAATAAGACTTTTCTTGGCTGGACAGGGCCAAGATTGCCTACTGACCTTTTCTTTTTCTCTGATTTTTTCTGCTTTAATGCCAATCCAAATCTTTTGATTGAGCCTTGCAGGCCTTTGCCTTTGGTTACTGCGTGGACATCAATTATTTGGTGGTCCTGAAAAATTTCTGAAACTTTAATCTCTTTTTGAGTTAATGATTTAGCATATTCCAGCTTATTTGCTAATGGGCCTGAGATTGCCAGTTCTATGATTTCCGGGGATTTTTTGCTTAATGATGTTAAATAAGGCTGGGTGTGGCATAAAACCCTTATATCATCATATTTTTCAGGAAAGTTTTCATTAAATTTTTTGGGTGCTATTATTCTCCTGCTTAGATTTTTATTTTGGTTTTTTGAGAGAACTTCTGAGATTAGTTTTAAGCCATAAGGTGTTTGTTTATAAAATCTTAGTGAGAAAACTTTTAATGGTGGGCATTCAACAATGGTTGCTGCTGAGACAAGCTCCTTGTTTTTTCCCCTTGCATCAGGCTTTTTGTTAATATAAGAAAAATGCGTCATGGCGATTTTATAGCCTGCAAACCCTGCCAGTTTTGTTGTTGTCATTGCTGGCCATGAGCGGATTCTTACATTCTGGCTTCTAGCCCGCTTTCTAGGCCATACCTGCAAGCTTCCTTTTCTTGGTCTGTTATTTCCTCTACCCATGT
Source organism: Candidatus Nanoarchaeia archaeon (assembly GCA_035289045.1). Lineage (GTDB taxonomy): Archaea > Nanobdellota > Nanobdellia > SCGC-AAA011-G17 > GW2011-AR20 > DATDYH01. The sequence goes on along the minus strand of DATDYH010000019.1, from coordinate 539 downwards.
AAGTGCTACCTGCGTTTCCCTTACCAACACTATGCGGCCAGTAGGAACGCTTTATTTTTTGGTTTTTGCTTAGCTTTTAAGCTTTTCCTCAAGAATCAGCGGCTGATTATAGCTGTTGCTATAATGGTTTTTGTATGACCAGTAGGGTAATTATGCTGGATTTTGATGGGTTTATAAATCTTGCGGGTCGTTTATCTTTGTCTTCCATTTCTATACCTACCATTAAATGCGAGATTAGAAGATTCGCATTTTATGCATTTCATATGGGTTCACCTCTTTTTGGGGTGCAACCCCAAACACCCTTTTGTTTAAGTAAAGCATGGAGAAATAAATACTTAATGGTTATCCTCCATTAAGTTCGGAGGATCCGCCTTATTTCTCTATTAGGTTATTGTTGTCCTAAAGATTTTCCATAAAGCATTTTTGTTCATTTTAGACATATTTAATATAAATATCAAAAAACTTTTTATAAGTTTCCCTGAATTTTTCCAAGATAAATCTTCTCAAACTATCAGTATGCTTATTGTCAAAGTTTTCCA
>DATDYH010000018.1:0-6132 GCA_035289045.1 Candidatus Nanoarchaeia archaeon | reverse complement strand
ATGGATTGGGGGATATGAGCATGGAAGCATTCAAGATGTGCAGGGGCCTGTTGATGTTAAAAATGGGGTTACAAATGTTGTTAACCTTGGGTTAAATATTCCTGGGGATATTGAAGCTTCAAAAGATTATGTATTGCATGTGGAAGTGTTTAATGAGGAGTCAGAAGAGAGCATTACTTACACTGTTAAATTAAATGTTGAAGAGAAAAGGCATTTTATTGAGCTGTATGATGTTTTATTCACTCCTGGGCTGACAATAGATGCAGGGCAGCCTTTGTTTGTAAATGCAAGAGTAAAGAACAGGGGTGCTTTGGAAGAGAAGGACATAAGAGTCAGCGTGAAGATTGCTGAGCTGGGAATTGAACAGGCAGTGTATGTTGATAAATTAGTGCCTGAGGCTAGTGAAGACAAGAACACTGCAAGCTCTGCTTCAACAAATGACATTTGGATTGATGTTCCAGAAGATGCTGAAAGAAAGAATTACAAGCTCCTGGTTGAGGCTGAGTTTAATGGAAGAAGGGACAAGACAACAAAAGAGTATACTTTAACTGTGAATGGGGAGATTTCAAAAGAGCTTGAGGACAGCAAGATTTTGATTAATGCTGCTGAAAGTGTTAAACAGGTTATACCTGAAAAAGAAGCAGTTTATACCCTGGACTTAGCTAACCTAAACAAAGACAGCAAGGTTTTGACTCCTGAGATTGTTGGGTTAAAAGAGTGGGCTAGTGTTGAAACTAATCCAAGCGTATTGACTATTGGCTCTGGAGAGGTTTCACAAATGCTTGTAAGAGTAACGCCAAACAGCGATGCTGCTGGTGAGAAAGTCTTTGTGCTTAAGCTGATAGAGAATGGAAGAACTGTTAAAGAGGTTCAGCTTAAGGCTGTTGTTGGTGGGGGGGCTGCACCTGCTGTGGCAGGAAGGACAGCCCTGACTTCAGGACTAGGATTGGTGTTTGTAGTGCTGTTGGCTTTATTGATTATCTTAGGGATTATTATTGCAGTTAAGAAATCCGGGAGAGAAGAGACAGAAGCACCAATTATGGGTCCTACAGCATCAACAAGCAATGAAGAGACTAAGTCTTATTACTAAGCAAGCCTTTATTAATAGGCTTTTATTTTTATTTTTACTTGAGGAGTTAAGATGGCTGGAACTCTCGTTAGAAGGATTGCGAATAGTCGGCTGTTTTGGGCGTTAATCGGGATTTGCGCGATACATACTTATCAGCTTGGCTTAAATCCAAGAGACTGGATAAGGAGGGATGCTTTACTTTTTAGCGGGACCAGTTATCAGGCCAGGGTTCTTGATAAATTAGCAGGATATGTTGAAGCGGATAGTGTTTTTGGGCTTACAAGCCAGAGAGAGCTTAAGAGATTATGTGAACTGACCCGAGTTGGTGATGAAGCTTATAGGAAATTTCTAGAGCAGGGGCATACTGAGTTTACCGCTACCCAGCTTTTTAGGGGTGTGAAAGCTTATGAAAGGGAAACAGGACAGCAGTTTAAGGTTACACCTTATTTTGGGGAAACCCGGCCTTTTTTTGAGTCATTTTGATTGGTAATCTCGTTGGAAAAGAAACCTTCAGGGAAGGAAAGGAAAACATTCTTTTGATTAGTATTTTCTACTACCATAGAAGCCTTTTCTTTAGAAAAGAAAAGCCTTCAGGGAAAAGAAACTAAGGATGTGGAAAAAACAAGCTTTTGATTAGTATTTTCTACTACCATAAAGTATTTATATGGATTATACTTTTTTAAGTAATAACATTTTGTTGATTAGTAGATAAATTCAAGGGGTTATGAGTGATGATTGAAAAGAAGCTATTGGTAATATTTGTCATGTTATTGGCCAGTGCTGTATTTGTTAATGCTGATTTTGTCCTGGGGCCTGGTGAAGGCTCTATGGAGAATGTTGGGAGCGTGTGCAAAGGAAGCACTTTGTTGTTTCCGGTCCAGGTTACTGGTGCAGGGAGCTTTACACTCAACCTTGAGGGAGGGGCTGGGGGGTTTTCAACAGCTGTTCCAAATGGCTTTGTTTCTGCTGGGGAGAAGATGGTGTATGTTTATGTAAGCCCTAACTCGCGAGTTCTGGCTGGAAGCTATGACTTAAAGCTGGTTGTCAGTGATAATGCGAATACAAAAAAACAGGCTTTTGTAATTGATGTTAAGGACTGCAATGTTTTTAGTGTTGAAGGGGAAGGAGAGAAAACTGTTTGCGGATGTGAGAGTGTCCAGTATAAGTATAAGCTTAAGAACACAGGGGTTTATAAGGACAGTTTTGCTCTTGGGGTTAAAAGCGAGATTGCTAACTGGCTTGTGCTGAGCCAGGACAGGCTTGATTTAAATCCTGGAGAGGAGAGAGAGGTTAGTGTTAATGCCAGACCTGGCTGCAAGGAGTTTGGGGAGTATTTATTTACATTGAATGTCAATAGCGAGAGCAATGCTAATGTTAATCTTGATAATAAGCTGGTTGTTGAAAACTGCTTTGATTATGGGCTTGAGGTTGAGAAGAATTATCTTGAAATATGCGAGCATAGTGCTGAAAAAGCAGAGATTAGGATAGACAATAACGCTGTAAGGGCTAATACTTATGACCTGAGCCTGGCTGGGCCTGGCTGGGCTAATCTTGAGAATAATAGAATAACGCTTGGAGCTGGAAGCAGTGGGAAGACAAGTATCCTGCTTAATCCTGGTTATAGAATAGAAGGGGTTTTTGATGTTACTTTAAAAGCAAAAGGAAGCAAGGGGGAGATTGCAAAAGAGAAAATAATGCAGGTTAAGGTAAAGAAGTGCCATGATTTTAAGCTTGATATTCTGGAAGAAAGTGTGAGATTATGCCAAGGGGTTGACAGAAATTTGAGTGTTAAGCTGGTTAATAATGGAGAGGCTGGAAAAGAGATTAAGCTGGTGAGTGATGCTGAGTGGGCTGGCTTAGAAGAGGATACTTTGGAGTTAGATGGGGGGGAGTCTGGCGAGCTTTTATTAGTGCTTAAAGGGAGCAATATAAGTGCTGGGAAGCATAGTGTTAATGTGAAGGGAACTGCACTGGATGATTCTGGGGTTAATGCTGCTGACAAGCTTGGTGTGGTTGTTATTGGCAGGGATGAATGCTATCTTGCTGAGGTTAGTGTTGATAATGCTGAAGTGATAAGAGAGAGCACTGCTACAATACCTATTAATATCAAAAATATTGGTGTGGAGGCTGCTACTTATGAGCTCGGGCTAAGCGGGAATGGAGCTGGATTTGTGCAGGTAAACCCTGGTGTTGTCAAGATTAATCCTGGGGGGTCTGAGATTGCTTATATTTATGCTGCACCTTCAAGAACCGTTAGTTATGGGGATTATGGATTAACTGTTAATGTCAGGAACAAGGAGTCAGGGATTAGCGTTGTTAAGGGATTAAAGATTAGTGTTAAAGAGCCTGTTAAAGAGGAGCTAACTGCTAATGTTGTTGCTGTGAGGAAAGAATCTTTAGCTGCCAGGATTTTGGGCTGGTTTAGCACTAAGTTTGGAAAAAAAGAAAATGGAACAGCCCCTCTTGCGAATGGGACAACCACTACCTTAGGGACAACTACTATCTTAGAGACGACAACAACATTGGAAGAGACTACAACTACACTGGAAACAACAACTACAATAGCAACAACCACAACTTCTGGCGGGCTGACTAATGTGGATATAAGGTTCAAGCCTGTGATTAGCGAAGATACTGCCTTTAGGTATGGGAATGAGAGCCATACTTTGAAAATAAGCGAGATTGGGAATAACAGCGTGACTATTGTGATTAATTCTGAGCCTGTGATTGTAATTGCAAGGCTGAATGAGACAAAAAGCATAGATATTAATGGTGATGGGAAAGAGGATATTACTGTTAAGCTGACTGAGATAAAAGATGGGAAGCCTTTAATGGAGTTAGCAGCTATTGGGGAGCAAGGCCAGGGAATAGATTACAGGAATTACCTGATTATGGGGATTGTTGTGCTTGTTGTGCTGGTGTTGATAGGAATCTTTGCTTTTAAGAGCGATAAAGAGGGCATGGAAAAAGAAGCTGAAGAGGAGAATGTGGAGGAGAAAAAAATTGTTAAAGAAGAGGAGATCAAAGAAGAAGATATGCTTGAAGATGAAGCTAAGATGCCTGTTGGAAGGTATGTATTATTGATGATTTTACTGGCTGTTGCTGCCTGGCTTGGGTTTAAATACAATGTGTTAACTGAACTGGCTGATTATAAATACTATGTTCTGCTTGGAGTTGTTGTTTTGGTATTGCTGATATTGCTGATTAAATACTGGAAGGGGATTATTGATTTCTTTGAAGAGGAGATTGAAGAGGAGAAGAGTGATGATGAGGAAAAAACACAGGATAAAACTACAGGAAAAAAAGCTGCTGCCCAGCAACCAGCTTCAATGAATGAAAGCGCTGCTGCTATAAATGGAAGAAAAGGCTTAAAAACCAAGAAAGAGGCTGGTAAAAAGAGGATTGTTAAAAAGCAAAAATGACTGGAAGAAGAACCAGAAAAAGCCATATAAGCGGAGGATGCGCTATTTCTAATAAAGGGGTTGGAAGAAGGGAAAACAGAGCAACCCGTGGCTTGGAAAATGTTAGCCAAGATAAAGAGCAACCAGAAATAACTCCTCCATCAAATGAGCTGCTGCTTGGTTTTCCAGATGATGAAATTGGGATTGCAGCATTTATTTATTGTTCTTATCACCTGGATGGCTGCAGTGAAAATTGCCCAAATAATAATTGCGGGTTATACCTTTGGCATGGATGCAATGGAGCTATTGATTTTCCAAACGGAAGAAAGCCGGATTTTGTGCATAACTACTGCAAAAATTTGAGTATAAGAAGATTTCTTTTTAATAACAAGTATCTTGACTGATTTCTCAAGTTTTTTATTTAACAGGTAAGAGACATTTTTCTATAAATGGGGGTTTTTCGGAGGTTGGGACTAATAGATGAAACAAGGCTTACCCTCTACAAAGATTTATTTTTGTGTAGAGGGTAAGATTTAAATACTCCTGATTGTTGGGCATTTATATGGTTTATATCTATAAGAAGATAATCGGGGCAGCACCCTATTATTACCTGCGTGCTTCTGAAAGAAAGGGAAGGAGGGTAGTAGCAAAGGATATTGCTTACCTGGGGGGTTCTATTGAGGAGGTAAGGAAGTCTCTTGACAACCTTCCAAAATATAAAGAAAAGATAAGGAAAGCGTATAGGAGGATGCACAGCTTTATTGAATCAAACCATTATTTGGAAAAAGCAATGGCAATGAAACTTAAAAAAGACCCCTTTTTAGTGGATAAGCTCCAGCAGATTGAAGCATGCAAACTTCATTACAACTCTGTGTTTAGGAAACTGGATGAAGCTACCAAGAAAGAAGTGTTTAAAGATTTTATAATAGAGTTTATATTTAATACTGCCGCAATAGAAGGGAATACTATAACCCTTCAGCAGGTGCGAAACTTTTTGGAGGAAGGGTTAACTCCTAAAAACAAGACCCTGAGAGAGATTTATGACCTGCAAAACAGTGAAAAGGTATTTTCAGAGCTTTTGGGCTCTTCTGAGGAATTGTCGCATGAGCTTATAATAAAAATCCATACAGGATTGATGGCAAATATAGATGCAAGAAAAGGGTACAGGACTACTGATGTAAGAGTGATAAAAGCAAATTTTAAGGCAACACCAGCACCATATGTAAAAACTGATATGGATATACTGCTTAAATGGTATGAGGATAATGAAACAAAGATGCATCCTTTGGTGGTTGCAGCAGTATTTCATCATAAACTTGAAAAAATACACCCTTTTATGGATGGAAATGGAAGGACAGGCAGGATGATTTTAAATTATTTGTTAATGAAGAATAGCTATCCCCCTGTTGTGATTCATAGAAAATTCCGTTCTGAGTATTTAGATGCTTTGAGGAATGCAGACAGCTTGGGATTGAATAGTGTTAAGAAAGAGGGTTATTCAATGTTAATAAAATTTATTGCTGATGAACTGAATGAATATTATTGGAGCATCTTCCTATAAAGCGATTGATTTCCACAAGTCTTTGACTTGTGAGGGCGAAGCCTAATTCACAAGCTTTTTCTTGTTGTAAATAAAAGAAAAAACTAGTGCAGAAATGCTTT
>DATDYH010000017.1:0-5818 GCA_035289045.1 Candidatus Nanoarchaeia archaeon | reverse complement strand
AATCCAAGATACTTGTCCAGGTTCAGGATAACATCAATTAGCTTGCTTATAACCCCCATTTAACCCCCACAGCATAAAAAATCAGGAGTTTATAAAATCAGCAGTTTATTCTATCTCATCAGCCAGATAGCTGTAAATCTCAGCAAAGCTTGGATGAACATGCATCATCTTCTTTAAGTCATCAATTCTTGCTTTATAATACAGCAAAGGCACAGCTTCATGTATTAAGTCAGAGGCATTATGCCCGATAATTCCCACACCCAAAATTCTTCTGCTTTTCCTGTCAATTACAAATTTGATAAACCCGTCTGTTTCATCATAGCATTCAGCCTTTCCAAGTTCAGCAAAGCCAATCTTCCTCACTTCAAAGCTAAGTTTTCTTTTCTTTGCTTCATCTTCTCCAATCCCAATCCACGCAATTTCAGGATTACAGAAAACAGCAAAAGGCACCCTATCATATTCCAGCTTCTCTTTCTTCTTCCCAAACATATTACCAACAGCTATTCTCCCCTCCTCAACCGCAGCATTAACAACCATTAATCTTCCAGCAGCATCACCAGCAGCATAAATATTCTTTACATTAGTCCCCAGGTAATCATCAACATTAATCCTGCCATTCGTAATTTTTACACCCGCTCTGCTCAGCTCAAGCTTATCAATATTTGGCTTTCTTCCAACAGCAACAAGGATTTCATCAACCTCAACATGAATCTCGCTTCCCCCCTGTTCAAAAACAATTTTTTTCTTCCCACCTGCTTTTGAAATCTCTCTCACCCCAGCCTTAGTATACACCTTAATCCCTTTTCCAGCAAACACCCTTTCAAGCTCCTTCCCAATATCACTGTCAGCAATTTTAACTAATCTCTCCCCTCGCTCAATAATTATTGTCTTTACCCCAAGAGCATGGAAATAATAAGCAAGCTCAACCCCAATATACCCCCCACCTATAACAGCAATGCTCCCTGGAAGCTTTTTTAATTCCAGGGCATCATCACTTGTTATATACCCAGTTTCCTTAAGCCCATTAATTTCAGGAATAACCACCTCGCTTCCGGTTGCAATTAAAAAATTCACCCCTTTAACCAGCTTGTCACCAACCCTTACACTATTCCTGTCAACAAACCCAGCTTCTCCAGGAATAAAATCAATCTCCCTGCTTTTCACTTTTTTGTCAAAGCTCTCCTTCCTGTAATCAGCAAATCCTTTAATTATCCCATTCTTCCTGCTAATCATATGCGGCATATCAATGGCAACCCTGCCCTCAGCATACACCCCAAACTTATGGGCTTTCTTAAACAGCTCCATAAGCCTTGCAGAATACAACAAGGTTTTTGAAGGCATGCACCCCTTTAATATGCACAACCCCCCAAAAGGTCCCTTGTCAATCACGCATACCTTTTTCTTTAGCTTAACAGCACTCATAGCAGCATGATACCCCGCACTTCCAGCCCCAATAATAACCAGGTCATACATAGCATTAATAACAACCATGAGTATAAATAACTTTCTTACAGGATAACCAGGAAAAAGCCATTAAAAACCATCTGTAAACATTCCAGAACCAAAAAACAGCCATCCTGAACATTCCCAGCCAGTTTTTTCCCATGAGAGGGTATATATACCCGTTTTATTTACCAAAGAGCATGAAACTGCAACTAAGCATAAAAGGCATGCATTGCAAAAGCTGCGAAATCCTGATTCAGGAAAGCCTTGAAGAGTTAGGGGTAAAAGCAAAAGCAGACCATAAAAAAGGCCTGGTTAATATCGAGTTTGATGAATCAAAGACAACAAAAGAGCAGATCATCCAGGCAATAGCAAAAGCAGGCTACACTATATGAAAACAACAATCTACACCCCGGATATAGAATGCGAATCATGCATAAAACTAATAAGCAGAAAATTAAAAGACAATCCATCAATAGAGTCATTTCAGGCAAAGCAGGATGCAATAGAAGTTTACCATAATGAAACAATCTCCCAGGATGCATTGGTAAAGCTGATTCACCAGGCAGGCTTCAGGGCTTCATTAAACCCTTTTGAAAGAAAAACATTTTCAGAGAGAATAAAAGATTTCAACACTAACCAGCATAAATACGAAATCGAGGCTAAAGGCATAGCTTATGCAGCCGGGGTTTTTTTCATCCTCACAATTTTTGAACTGTTTGCCTATTACACTTTTTTCAGCAATATCCCGGATTTCCTCTCAACCTATGCAATGTGGCTCTTCTACCTGAACATCAGCATCTCATCTTTAGGCCTGGCAATCTGGCATATTAATGCATATAAGGCAAAAATAACCTGCATGACAGGCATGATGCTGGGCATGACAATCGGCATGCAAACAGGCATGATGGTTGGAGCAATTATTGGAGCAACCAACGGCTTTTTCATAGGTGCATTAACCGGCATGCTCCTTGGAGTAATCACTGGCAGCTTTGTCGGCAAATGCTGCGGAATAATGGGTATAATGGAAGGGATGATGGCGGGATTGATGGGGGGAACAATGGGTCCCATGATTACAGTCATGATGCTTTATGACAATATAGCCATCTTCATGCCTTTTTACATCTTAATCAATGTAATCATTATGCTTGGGCTGTCATACATGCTTTATGAAGAGGTTGTGGAATACAAACAAATCCAGAAGCAGCCTTCAGCTTTCATCAGTTTTGCCCTGCTCTCAATATTAATAGCATCATTACTTATCATAATCATGGTTTATGCACCAAAATCATATGCAGTAGCAGGCTTATTAGGAGCATAAGCCAACATGAGGTAAAAAACAAACAGGAGGTATAAAACAAATGGGACAGGAAATCATAATACAGAAAACAACATTAAAAAAATCCGGGATATTCCTGGCATTATTGGCAATAGTGGTCATGGGAATATTCTCAGTGCGGGCTTTCTCTAATCCAGGTGCAACAGGAGCTGTAGTAAACACCGGAAATGGAGCAGAAGCCCAGCCAGCACAAGGCCAGGTTCAGAATGTAAAAGTAACCATGTCTTCAGGAGAATACATATTAGCGCCATCAACATTGCAAAAGAATATTCCTGCAAGGCTTGAATTTGACTTGTCAACAGTAACAGGCTGCTATAGAAGTGTTGTCATCTCAGCATTCGGAGTAAGAAAAGGGCTAAAGCAGGGGGATAACATAGTGGAGTTTACTCCAACAAAAGCAGGAACCTTTGGCATTACCTGCTCAATGGGCATGGGTCGGGGAACATTTAAAGTCCTCGACTCTTCTGGCACCCCATCAGCATATGTAGATACTTCAGCACAGCAAAAAGCAGCTGGAGGTTCCTGTGGCTCATCAGGAGGGGGCTGTGGCTGCGGAGGTTAATATGAAAACGCAAAATACTATCTTAACAGTAAGCATTGCACTTATTGTGCTCTTCCTGATAAGCACTTTCTCTAATCAGGGCTATGGCTATGGCATGATGGGGATGATGGGCTTTGGTTACAACCCCTTCATGGCTTTATTTGGCTGGGTCTTTATGCTCCTTATCCTGATAGCATTAATCTTATTCATCATCTGGCTTGTCAATCAATTACAGCCCGGGAAGAGGTAATACCATGAAAACAACAACCCTTAATATTTCAGGCATGCACTGTGCATCTTGCTCAACAATAATAGAGAAAACCCTGTTAAAGCAGCAGGGAGTGAAAGAAGCAAATGTCAATTTTTCAACATCAAAAGCCAGGGTATTATATGATGAGTCTGTAATTACAATCCAGGGCCTGATTAAGGCAGTTGAATCAAGAGGCTATAAAGCAGTGCTTTTAGATGAAACCCAGGAGCAGAAATTCCACAAGCATGAGATTCTGGAGTTAAAGAAAACATTCCTTTTAAGCCTGGTATTCACAATACCAGCATTCATTTTTGGCATGCTATTAATGTGGCTGGGAATAGAAGTTCCATATAGGGATTATTTCCTATGGGTATTGGCAACGCCAGTGCAGTTCTATGTTGGAGCCCAGTTCTATAAAGGTGCATGGAACGCAATTAAGAATAAATCAGCAGACATGGATACATTAATTGCAACAGGCACAACAGCAGCATATTTCTACTCAGTATATGTTGTCCTGTTCAACCAGGAGATGGGCCAGTATTTTGAGGTTTCAGCAATATTAATCACTTTAGTTATCATGGGCAAGTACTTAGAAGCATTGGCAAAAGGCAAAGCCTCTGATGCAATAAGCAAGTTAATGAAACTAAGCCCGAAAACAGCAAGAGTAATAAGAAAAGGCAGGGAGATTATAATCAAAGCTGAAGAAGTATTGGTTAATGACATAATAATTATCAAGCCAGGAGAAAGCATACCTGTTGATGGCATGGTTGTTGAAGGCTCCTCATCAATAGACGAGTCCATGATAACCGGGGAATCAATGCCTGTTGACAAGAAAAAAGGCTCTTTAGTATACTCAGGAACAATAAACAAGCTTGGCAGCTTTAAATTCAAGGCAACAAAAATCGGCAAGGAAACAACATTAGCAAGGATTATTAAGTTAGTTGAAGATGCCCAGGGCAGAAAAGCACCTATCCAGAGATTCGCGGATTTAATATCCTCTTATTTTGTTCCAATAGTTATTGTAATCGCATTGGCAACATTCATAACATGGTCTGTATTTTTAGGCAAAGAGGTTTCATTTGCATTAATAACAGCAGTTGCTGTATTAGTAATCGCCTGTCCTTGTGCATTAGGCCTGGCAACCCCAACAGCAATCATGGTTGGCACAGGCAAGGGAGCTAATAATGGCATCTTAATCAAGGGAGGAGATTCACTTGAAACAGCCCATAAGCTGAAATATGTCATCTTTGACAAAACCGGAACAATAACAAAAGGCATTCCCGAGCTTACAAACATTGTTCCATTAAGCAGTTTATCAAAAGAAAGATTATTATCAATCTCAGCAAGCATAGAGCAGTCTTCAGAGCATCCCCTGGCAGAGGCTGTAATGAGAAAAGCAAAAGAGAATAAGGCTAAATTTCCTAAAGTAAGCAATTTCAAAGCCATTCCAGGCCATGGCACCCAGGGAAAAGTAAATAACAAATTATATTATCTTGGCAGCCCAAGATTAATGAACAAGCAGAATATTCCAATAGCTAAGTTCATTTCTCAGATTACAGAGTTAGAAAGCCAGGGAAAGACAGTTATGGTTCTTTCAGACAATAAAAAGCCTCTTGCATTATTGGGGGTGGCAGACACCATAAGGGAGTCAGCAGTAACAGCAGTAGAGAAGCTTGAAAAAATGGGTATTGAAGTCTACATGATCACAGGAGATAATGCAAGAACAGCAAAAGCAATTGCAAAGCAGGCAGGCATTAAAAATGTATTTGCAGAAGTCCTTCCCCAGGACAAAGCAGAGTATGTCAAGAAATTACAAAAGCAAGGCAAAACCGCCATGATAGGAGATGGCATTAATGATGCTCCTGCAATAGCCCAGGCAGACATAGGCATTGCAATGGGCTCTGGCACAGATGTTGCAATGGAAACAGGCAACATAGTCTTAATGCGGAATGACCCTTTAGATGTTCCAAAAGCAATAAGGTTAAGCAAATTAACCATGGCTAAAATAAAGCAAAACATGTTCTGGGCTCTTTTTTATAACATCTTAGGAATACCCATTGCCGCAGGAGTCTTGTATTCTTCAACAGGCTGGCTGTTAAGCCCTGTACTGGCAGGAGGGGCCATGGCTCTTAGCTCTGTCTCAGTTGTCACAAACTCTATCTTGTTAAGGTATAAAAAGCTCTGAAATAGCAGTAAAACATAACTATTATAAAGCTTATTTTCAAGCCAATACTATGAACCAAAA
>DATDYH010000016.1:0-8266 GCA_035289045.1 Candidatus Nanoarchaeia archaeon | reverse complement strand
TCTGGTGCAATCCTAAGTTTTAAGTAAAATAGAGGCATAGCCCCTTTATTATCCCAAAAAAGAAGGTGATGCCCCTATGCCAAAAGAGAAGTATTCAGACTACTTAAAATTTATTGATGATGCCTTGGAGCTTGCCAAGGCAATCCCAAGATATTTTAGCAGGTTTTCCAACAGGATTTACTGCAATCATCAGAAACTCTGCATCTATGTCCTGATGCAGAAGCTTAAAACAACGACGAGAGGTGTTATTTCTTATCTTAATTCAAGCTCAGAGATGAGAATACACCTTGGGTTAACAAGGGTTCCAGTTCACACAACCCTTGTCCGGTTTGTGAAAAGGATTCCAAAATACCTCTTCCAGCTTTTCTCTATCAGAAAAGCTGATATTGTTGCAGTTGATGCAACAGGATTTGAATTAGAGAGCAAAAGCTATTATTATAGGAATGTGGAGCAAGGCTATGGCTGGGGGAAGAAAACTAAGAAGTTTATGAAGCTGAACCTTGCTATTGATACAAAACATCGTCGTATTTTGTCTTACAAAATACGGAAATCCAGAGTCCATGAATCTCAGGATTTCAAGAGGTTGTTAAAGGATTTGCAGGTGAGATATGTTGTTGCAGATGCAGGATACTCAAGCAAGAAGCTCAGGGATTTTGTAGTCAACAAGTTGAAGGCAATCCCATTTATCCCAAGAAAGAAAAATGAAGGGCATTATCATCTCTCCCCAAACAGGATACTTGCTTTTAATGAGAAAAAATACCATCAGAGGAGCAATATTGAGGGTGTTTTCTCTTGCATCAAGAGGAAATATGGCTCTGTTTTAAGGAACAGAACCACTGCAACCCAGAAGGTTGAACTGATAAGCAAGCTTGTCGCCCATAATGTTGACCTATTGCAACATTATTTAGCGCTTATCATAAGAGGGTTGCACCACCGCTCAAAAACCACACATTTATAAACCCAAAAATCACAATAACTAATGACTAGGCTGGCAGGTTAGCCCCCTGTTGTAACTGCAAACCGGGCTTCACGGCAGAGCCGAAAACCAGAGAGAGGTAATGGTTAAAGTATAAGTCTTTAGCCGTACTATGAGCCTTTGACCTCTTTGGCTGGTATTTTGAAAAATCAGGTCAGGCTAGGAATAGCGCAGCCTTAATTCTTAATATTAGTGCTTGGAGTAATCAGGGGTAAGGAAAGTTAAAGCCAGCTTATACCAGATTGTTATCCATCTCTGGGAAGTCATTATTTTATCTCAAAGAATTTAACACTTTCTAGTAGTAATAAAACAGAAAGCTTTAAAAAGCTGCACCTCACATACTTTATAGCTAATCTAGAGGTATAACATGTCTTTATTGCAAAAACTAAGGGGAAATTTTGGATTGCCCGCAGCTATTGGCTGTGGCGCTGGTTTAGCAAGCATTGCTTACCAGGCATTTATTAACCCATCACCAGCTTATACCCAAACATTATCTAGCCAGCAATCGCAGGATTGGCCTAGCTTCTTTAACCAGCTTAATGCCGCAACCTCTCCTCAGCAAGCAGCATCCCTGATTTACAGAAAAGCTGCTGCAGGCAAAGCTAAGCCCACAATACCAGATTTAAAAAGCTTTTTTGAAGCATCAAGATTACAATATTCCCCAACTAACCCCAATCCAGGTCAGGGAGTCTATCTTGATATGCTAAGCTTGCTTCCTGCAATAGAGAGTTGGGGGTATCTTTTAGGAAGTCAGGACAACTCAATTAAGCCTTCTGATAATGATGCTATAAGAAAGGTAACTTTAGCATTCATTAGTCCCAGTGTAGCTCGTTTAGCAGCAATACTAAATGGATTAACAGCCTCACCAAGAGAAGAAGTTTATGTTTACTATGACAATGCCCATAGAAATTATGCAACAAATAAAACTACTGGAAAAACCATCCCTCTCCCAGAAGGAAGTTTTAGACAAGCACTTGAATCTCTTAATAATGCTCTTGATTATGCTATTGATTTACCACCCATTGGAAATGCTGATGGTTCTGTATCAAAAGAAGAAGAAGCTACTTTCAGGTCAATAGAGCATCCGCAATTACCGGGCTATCCTAATCCCAGGATACAAGGAGTTGCTAACGCTCTCAGGACTAATAGAATAGCAACAAAGTATTTTTTAAAAGAATAAAGACTCTAAATCTTGTTAGGAATGCATTTCCTAATCGCCTTATTCTGCATATGAAAGCCTAAGCTCTCCTCACTAATTTCATAATCTCCTGAACAAGCCCATCAAAGGTTTTATTGTCAACCCTGGCTAGTACTCCAGCAATAAGGGTCTTCTCAATATGCATAATCTTGTCTGCTCTTATCCTGCTCTTTAAAGGCATCTTGCCTGAAGAGATATTTGAGGCATCAATAAAAACACCCCATTCTCTTTCATCAAGTTTTGAAGTAATAGCACAAACAATAACATCAGCATGGTTCTTATTATAATTATTACAGGAGACTATAACCCCCGGCCTGAACTTGCTCTCCTTTAAATCAGAATAAGGAAACCTCACCCACACAATATCCTGCTGTCCCCATACTTTCATCCAATCCCCTCCTTTCTAGCAATAGCATCCCACACCTTGTCTTCTTCATTCCAGGCATTCTTCATCCCTTCCTGAGAAACAGCTTTCCAGAATCCTTCTTCATTAAGAACAGCAAGCACATCAGACTCCTTCTTAATGACAAGCTCTCCTCCCTTTTCAATAATCACTAAAGTAGTCAATCCCCCTATGCCAAAATCCCTCCGAATATCTTCAGGAATAACAATCTGCCCTCTTTCATTCACAGTAACCGTTCTTATCCTTCCATTATCCATATTAATCACCTTATTCCTATTTATCTGAATAATCAGAATATTCAAACTAGTATAAATAGCTTGTGTTTTTAGGATTTATCCATCTCTTGGTCCATCCCTTTGGATTATCTTTATAACATAAGAGAATAACAGAATAAACATGAAAAAACTAGAATCAGGATATTTACAAAAGCTTCAGAGAATCAGGAAAGGAAACTATCTTCAATTCAATTCTATTAGAGAGTTAAGAAAAGCTATCAATTAAGCAAGGTTCTGCACACTTGGTTGCATTCCTTAATCCCTGTTTTCTGAGTGTGAAAGCTGACGATAGTCTTGATTGTAGTTGTAGTGTATGCTGGTTGCCCTCTTGCTTTAACTCCTCTCTTTTTTCAGGATAAGCATCTAAAAATAATTCTACAGATTTCTTAAAATTTTCAATAGCACTGTCCAAAGTATCTCCAAAATCAGCAACCCCGAGGTCTTCATTATTAACAATAAAAACCTTCTTCTTACCCATATTCTCTTCGCGAACTACAATATTTAAGCTTACCATCTCATTCTCTCTCATCTTTCCCTGATAAATTATTTTTTCCTTATTCATGATTAAAACCCATTTTTAATAAGCATTCTAAGTTATTTAAACCTTTCCCAAGCTCTGATTTTGTTCAAACATTCAGAAAACAACCTCATATTCAACCCTTGAAGAAACAGGGTTAAAACTAGTCTCTACTCTTACCAAACCAGAGCTATTTCCAGCCCTCTTAAAAGCAACAAGCATATTCCCCACCTCTCTCTCATAAAGCCATTTATAATAAGCCCGAGCATCATCCCCCCTGTCTTTAATCGTATCAAAGAACTCAACAGCAACCTGCTCAATTCCAAATCTAGAATAATTCACTAAATACTCATCAAGTATCCCTCTTGGGTCTCTCATCTTAAACAAGCTCATCCTTTCCCATAACCCTGATTCTTGTCTCTCCAGGCCTTACCCTGCTTATTGTCCCCACCATAAACTTGACATTAGCTCGCTCTCCAAGCAGCGCAGTAGTTCTGTCAACAATCCCATCAACAACAATGGCATACGAGCTTGGCAGTCCTTTTACAGCAGAGTAAAGTTCACTTATAGGAACCTTGCCAAGAATATTCAGCTTCTCATCCAAAATATACGCCCCTTTTGTTCCTACTAAATCATCCAGCAGCTCTTTAAATTTCCCAGTCTCTGTTTTATTCGCAACATTAGCCTGGATTCTTGGAGCAAACTGTGCCCTTTCCACTCTCTCAAATCTCTCTCTGTCAGTTCTCCTAAATCTATCCTCTCTATCCCTAAAATCCCTATTATCCCTGTTCTCAACCCGATTGTCCCTGAATCCTGTATCCCTCTCCTTAAGCCCATTATCTCTCATAGACTCCCCATTGATAATCCCAGGCAATACCTCCATCTTGAACTGCTCTATAGCCATTCTTCCTCTTAAAGCCTTGTGAATCTCTTTCTTTGCAATCTCCTCAACCTCTTTGCCATCAGGTGCCTTAACCACAAAATCAATCTCCACACCCGCATCCAGCAATCCGCGAATAATCAAGTCTCCTCCCCTGTCCCCATCAACAAACACCACAATATCTTTTTTAGCACTAAGCCCCTTTATTGTAACCGGAGCACTTGTCCCATTAGTGGCAATAACATTTTTTATCCCATATTTTAATAAATTAAGCACATCAGCCCTTCCCTCAACTAAAATAACTTCTTCAGCTTCATCAATCCCAGGCCCGGCAGCTAATCTGTCAGCCCCATATTCAACAGCTTCCATCATCCTCACACTCTGGGCAACCTGGTCTGTTAATTCCTGCGAATCAGGCAACACTCCAGAAGTAAGCTCTCTCAACAGCTCTTTAGCTCTCTCAAGAACAAAACTCCTCTTGCTTACTCTCACATCTTCTATCTTCTCAACCCTGACTTTTGAATTACAGGGCCCAATTCTTTGAATAGTCTCTAAACTAGCTGCAATAATAGCAGTCTCAGCCTTATCCAGGCTGCTTGGTATAATAATCATTCCAGAACTCTTTCCCCCTCTTGCTTCAAGATTAACTTCTATCCTCCCAATTCTCCCCCCTCTCTGCAATTCTCTAAGCTCAAGCTCATTCCCTAATAATCCCTCGGTCTGCCCAAAAATAGCTCCAATAACATCTGGTTTGTCAACCACCCCTTCAATCTGAATATTTGTATGAATTATATATTTAGCGCTTACAGGACTAATTTTAGCCATTTTACCCCCCTAGAACCAGAATAAGCTTATACTTCAGTCTCTGCCCGCTGCCTTGCAATGCCTTACTGAAGTAATCTTCACTCTTATCTTCTCCTAAACGGATTAAGTGAACTAATGATCTTAATCTGGTTTGTTTGATTTATTTTATTATGATTTTGACCAACCTTTCTTTTAAAGAAAAGTTGTCGCCCGCTACACTAACCCCCAAGCTCATTGCTAGGCGTTGCCATGCTCTGTTGAGTATTCTCATGGCGGGCTTAAAACTTTCTAGCAATTACTCATATAAAAAGCTTTCTATAGCTACTAGTAAATAGCAAAAAGGAAAAAGCTTATAAACAAGGCAGTAGAACTATCCATATGCGCATCCTGCAATATCTCAAACAAGCTACCTATTGCATTTTTTTAGCATCTCTTCCTTCCATAACCAGCTGTGCGCATCAAAAACCAGTTCTCCAAGAATCAAAAATAATAAAAGAAGAACCAAGAATAATCCAGGATTTTCAGCAGTATATCGCATTAAACGACCAGCTATCACAAACCCAAAGAAGATACAGCGAGTTAACTGAAAAGCTTGCAGAAGCAAAAGCAGGCATCAACTTTATTAATGCAATGGGAAATTGTAAAGCCAACACACCAAGAAGTCCTCAGGAAGTTCTACCAGCTCCTTATGATATTCTTCAGAGTCTTCAGAATTTTCAAACCTTAGCGCAAACATCAAAGCCGTATTGGGAATTGTTGTGTAAAGCTGATTCCCTCTGCGCACGCTTAATCAGCAATGTAGAAGCAACTTCCGAGATTCAAAAAAAGATGCTTGAGATTGAAGAGAAATACCGGCAAAAAAAGAACTAAAATTAATCCTACGACATTAAAAATCTTTTAATCTCACCAGCAAATCAGGGTTCAATCCTCTTAATCTCCAGGCCATTAAAATCTCTGTCATAAGAATACATCCCCTCAGCATTATGCAGTAAAGCAGCTGTATAATGCACCAGGTCATTCATCTTAAGCTTATATTTCCCCTTTCTTTTTAGGGCTTCAAAAAAAAGAACTCCATCAACAGCAGCAATCTCCAGGCAGGTAAAAGTAAGCAGCTCTTTTAAGACATCTGATGCTTTTTGCCACCCTTTATACTTTTCTATAACATAATAAGTCTCTATCAACACAAGATAATCAGCCAATAATCTCACCTTGCCCTGTTCAAGATTATCCAGCAATAATCTGGATGCCTTGCTCTTCTTTTCATCAAGCTTTACAAAGGCATTAATAAAAATATCTGCATCAATGAAGCATATTTTCCCGTTCATATTCCTCTCTCATTTCCTCTACTGATTTGTTGGTTTTATTCTTTATAGCATCACATTCAGCAAACAATTCTTTTAACGAGCGTGTTTTAACCGGTTTAATGATAATCCAGTTCTCCTGTTTGTCAAGTTCTATCTCTAATAAAGTGTTTTCATTAATATCCAGCTCATTCCTCAGCCGGGCAGGAATTGTAATCTGCAGCCCTTTAGACATTTTCGTAAGCATTTTATCTCCATGATACAATGGTTAATGAACCAATGAGTTAATGGGTATTTAAAGTTTTCTAACACCAAAAAACAAAAAACCTTTTCACTTGTAATCCAAGGCATTCAAATGCTTCTTAATCTCCTCTCTTAAAGTCAGTGTCTCTTCCCTAAGCTCCTCATGGTACTTGTCAAACCTTCCTTTTAAAAAGAACTTGTCCATCACCTCTCTTATAAATCTCTGCCCAGGCCTCACACCCCATACATTCTCATAATCCCTCTCAATATAGCTCTCAAAATCAATATTAATATCCCCCTCAATCAGTACATGCTTCTTGGCATTGACAACTTTAAGCTTTTTCCCGGTAAAAATAACATCAATATTAAACTTGCTGTAATCATCAATCTTCTTGAAAGCCCACCACCTGACATGCAGAATATTCCCTTCCTCAGTCTCTGTATTGCTGTATTCATTCTCAGCCAGGTCATATTTCTTGTCAACCAGCCATCCCTTAATAAATGTATAAACCTCTTTTAAATCCAGTTTGCCATTCCACTCAACACTCACTCTGGGAACAACATAATCAATCTCACCCATAGATATTAAAAAAGAAATACTCCCTAATAAACCTTACTAATAATCTAATATCTCTGCTTCTGCACATATTCCTTCACAGCATTATTAAACCGATAAAATAAGATATACAAGTATCTTTTATGCATCTCCAGCCTCTTCTGGATAAAAAACCTGAAATAAATCTTTTTTAAGACAGATTTGCTCCATCCTTCCCCATACCCGGTTTCCACATTAGCCCCCATCCTTATGTCAAAATCACCCTTATTCAGTTTCCTCTTCACCCCCTTAACCTCACCCTCTTCATCAGTCATCCCAAGAATAAGAAAAGTAACCCACAGGTTATACCTGAAATAATCCCCCCTGTCTCTATAAGTCTTCCATTCTATTTCAACATTTCTCAATCCTCCTGCAAATCTCCTCTCAACATATTTCTTCTCCATGCATTTTTTGTCAGCAGTAAACCCATTATCATTGCAAAACTCATTATCCTCAAGCCACCATTTCATAAACCTGTAAAGCTCTCCAAAATCCATAACACCCTGCCACCTGAACCTCACCCCACCAGGAAAAGGTGGTGTAACCCAGTTTATCTTTTCCATTTTAATGATAAGCTCCCAAGCAGGATTTTGCAACCCCAATGGATTCCAGCATCTCAAGATAAAGCTTGCTCTCGTATATCCTTTGTATCCTGTTCTTGATTATAAAATTAACATAAACAAAAAACAAAAACCTCTCCCAGGGGTTTTTCTGCCACCGGTTCTTCCAGTCAAGATGAATATACGCAACAACATTTATCTTTATCCACCCAACATACCCCTCTTTAACCTTTCTTGTCCTTATAGAAAATACCTTGTAATTAATATGAAACCTGAAAAAGTCATCTATCTCCCTGTCCCCGTTAAACCCAAAAACAATCTCATCCCCTTGTGCTTTATGCTTAATCTGCACCTCTTTCTCAGTATAGGTGTATCTCTTGCCAATATACCACCTCTTCACCTTCTCATGAAATCCCTCCAAATCAAAGAACCCATCATGAGTTATTACGAACCCGCTAGGAGGGCTGACATAATCCTCCTGCCCGTTAATAGCAGCCATACTAAAATTATCCCT
>DATDYH010000015.1:0-4576 GCA_035289045.1 Candidatus Nanoarchaeia archaeon | reverse complement strand
TTAGAAGGCAGGAGTTTGACTATGCAATCTGGAAGGGTTAATGATATATTAGATAGAGAACTTAGAGGGGGGATTTTAAGTGAGCTTGTTTCAGGGCTGGAGGGAATAGCTGCTGAAAAAGACAGCTTATTAACTAAGGTTGAAGGGGTTAATGAAGGATTATTTGATTTTTATAAAAGGCGTGAGAGAAGTAATACTGCTAGTGATGTTGGGTTTGCTGGATTTGGATTTGCTCTTCTTTCTATTATTCCTTATAAGATTGGGGAGTTTAAGAGGGGGCAGAGGAGGATACAAAAGAAAGTGGAGGCGCGTTATGATAACTAGGAGTTGGATGGGGATATACATTTCAATTGCGGAGGTTGGTATTTACTAAAATGGCAAGAGACTGGAGAAAACATGTTCATCCTGAGCTGAGGGAGCATCTGGAGAGAGAGATTAGAGGGACTTTTGCTTATAAAAAAGGGTATGATGATGCTGATAATAAAGGAAATGCACAGCTTTGGATTGCGGTTGCGAATCTTTCCAAGATGATTAATAGGGTAGAGAAAAAACTTGGGGAGATTGAAAACTCTGTTAAAGAGGCTGAGAAAGTAGCCAAGCAGGATGCTGCTGAAGAGGTTTCTTTTATTGAAACGCCTTTAATGGGGGGAGATGAGATTAAACTGCCTGAGATGGATGAAATCAGAGAGCTTGTTGCTCCTGTTTCTGAAGAGCTTGAGGAGAAGGCTTTAGGGAAGAGGGTTTTGGGAAAGAGAGAGAGGAAAAAAGCGGTTGTGAAGAAGATAAAAAAAGCTGTTAAGAATAAAGCTGTGAAAACTAAAAAACCTTCTAAGGTGAAGAAATTAAAGAAGTCTTTGAAGAGGTTTTAGAATTTTTTTTCCAAAACTTTTATAAATTGATTACCTCTTTCTTTGGAGATGGATAAAAGAGTGACTGATGCAGGAAGCCTAAAAGTCGGGAACTATATTCTGCTGGATAATGTGTCCTGCGTGATTAAAAGCATACAGATTTCAAAGACAGGGAAGCATGGGCATGCCAAGTGCAGGATTGAAGCGATTGGGGTGATTAATGATGAGAAAAAGATTGTGATGATGCCTGGGCATGACAAGGTTGAGGTGCCTATTATTGAGAAGCGGGCTGCACAAATCCTGTCAATAATAGGGGATAAGGTTAATGTGATGGACAGTGAAAATTATGAAACCATGGAGATGGGCCTGCCTGAAGAGCTGAAAGATGGCTTAAAGGAAGGAGACCATGTGATTTACTGGGTTGTTGGCGGGCAAAGAGTTATTAAACAGAAAAAGTAAGCCTTTTCTTTTTGTAAAAAGAAAAGGCTTATGGGAAAAGAAAAACAGATTGTAAAAAAATAAAATGGTAAAATTTCCAGAAGCAACTGCAAGGATTATTAAGAATGTGTTTGTATGCAGAAAGTGCAAGACCAAGATTAGGACCCAGGCTTTAAGGGTTATTCAGAAGAGGGTTAAGTGCAGGAAATGCGGCGGGAAAGCTTTAAGAGCGATTAGGAAAAAGTAAGATAAAGCAGGTGATATGTTGAATATTGACATTATTTTTGCATTAGTGTTCTATGGGGTATTATTAATCTACTTTTTAACGCATCGCAGAAAATTTGAGATGCAGGGCGGGATATTTGCACTTTATAGAACAAAACTTGGATTAAAGCTAATGGACAGGATTGCTGGAATCTCTCCCAGGCTGCTGAGGATTATTGGGGTGGTGTCAGTGGCTGTTGGATTTCTTGGAATGCTGTTAATGATTTATTTTTTAGTTATAGGGGCTTATGGCGTGCTGATGGGTGGTGCCCCAATATTAAGCCCGGTACTTCCTGGAGTGAAAATAGCAACAGGGTTGCCTGAGCTTGGGTTCTGGCACTGGGTCATAAGCATTTTTATTGTTGCTATTATTCATGAGTTTTCACATGGGGTTTTTGCAAGATTGTATGATATTAAGGTAAAGAGTTCTGGGTTTGCTTTTTTAGGGCCTATTCTTGCTGCGTTCGTAGAGCCTGATGAGAAAAAGCTGGTTAAAAAAAGCAAAAAAGAGCAGCTAGTTGTGTTTTCTGCAGGGCCTTTCAGCAATATTGTTCTTGGGATTATCTTTTTGGTGATAACAGGTTTTTTAGGAAGTGCTGCTTTTGCTACACTTGATTTTAACGGGGTGAATGTTACTGGTTTTGAAGAGGGGTCTGTGCTGGCTAAGGGGGGAATGGGTGCTGGGGAGGTTATAAAAGAGATTAACGGGGTTGAGATTGTTTCTTATGAGAGTTTCAGAAGTGCTTCAAAAGAGGTGAAATTTGGGGAGCTGGTTAATGTTGTGAGTGACAAAGGGAGCTATAATGTTTATGCTGGGGAGCATCCAAGTGCGAAGGGAAAAGGGTATCTGGGGATTGAGATTGCTCCAATGGGATTTAGGGAAGAGTATAAAGCGAAGTATGGGGCTTTGGCTTTAGAAACTTTATACTGGCTATATCTCTTGTGCTGGTGGATTTACACGATTAGCATTGGAATCGGGATATTTAACCTTGTTCCTTTGGGGCCTGTTGATGGTGGGAGAATGCTTTTGACAAGCTTAACAAAGTTTATGAAAGAGAAGAGAGCCAAGAGAGTATGGAATTATATAAGCATGGTTATACTCCTGCTGATTGTGATTAACCTGCTTCCATGGGTGATAAAGTTTTTAACTTTTGCTTTAGGACTCTTTTCAGGTTAAAATGCTGACAGATGTGCATTGCCATTTAACTTCTAAGGATTTTTCCAGGGATATTGATAAGGTGGTTGAGAGAGCAAAGAATGTCATGATTGTTTCTTCGGGTGTTAACCTTGAGGATAATAAGAGAGTTTTGGAGCTTGCCAAGAGATTTAAAAATGTTAAGGCTGGGCTTGGGCTGTACCCTGTGGATGCTTTGAAGCTGGACGAAAGAGGGCTTGAGGAGAATCTTGAATTTATCAGGAAGAATAAAGATAAGCTGGTTTATATTGGAGAGGCTGGGCTGGATTACAAAGATAAGGGTCACCAGCGTCCCCCTTATCAACCCTGTGCAACCACTATGAGAACTGAGCAAGAGGATAGGGAGAGGCAGAAGGGTAATTTTCTTAAAATCATTGGACTGGCTGAGAGAATAAAGAAGCCCTTGCTTGTGCACTCGCGAAAGGCTGAGAGGGAGTGCTTTGAACTTGTTGAGAGCAGTGACCTGAAGAGGGTGATTTTCCACTGCTTTACAGGAAAGCTTAAACTTGCCAAAAAGATTGCCAATAAGGGCTGGAGCTTTTCAATTCCCTGCAGCGTGGTCAGGAATCCTGGGTTTCAGAGGCTGGTAAAAGAGATTGATATTAGCCAGCTGCTTACTGAGACTGATGCACCTTACATGAGCCCTTTTGGGGGGAGGAATGAGCCGTGTTTTGTTGCGGAGAGCGTTAAGAAGATTGCTGAGCTGAAATCGCTGGAAATGACAGAGGTTGAGAACATTTTAGAGATGAACTTTCAAAAAATGCTTTTGTTATAGAAAAGTATTTAAATGATTAAGTTATGTTTTATTCTTGGAAGAGGTTAGTGCTTCCAATAAGAGAAAAGGGGTGAAATAAATGGCTGCAAGACGAAAAGCATCAAAGTCTACTAGAAGGTCTTCTTCTAGAAGAGATGAAGAAAGAAGGAGGAGGTAATCCTCTTTTTTTTCAATTAATTCTTAATTTCTTTTTTTTCTTAATTTCTTTTTTTCTTTTAACCAGTCCTGTAAGAGCATTAACTGGAAGATGATTTTTGACAAAAAATTTTAGTGAAAGAAAATAAAATCAGGAAACATGCAACCAAACTTTTATATAACCTGATTTTGATTTTGATGTTATGCTAACAAATGCGAGGAGAAAAAGGCTTGAGCTGCAGGGCTATAGATTAACTGGAGAGCATTCTGCTGTTAAGATATGCTTTTACTGCAAACAAGCTATTCGTGGAAAAGATGTTTGCTATAAAAATAAGTTTTATGGGATAAAAAGCTGGAGATGTGTACAAGCGAGTGTTTCTCTTGAGGTGTGCAATTTAAGATGCAACTGGTGCTGGAGGGATGTTGGATATACGAGAAATTATGACAAGCTGGATAAGCCTGCTGAGATTGTTGATGGGCTGATTAAGGAGCATGTGAAACTGCTTTATGGATTTTATGGCAGTGAAAATGTGGATAGAAAAAAGCTTGATGAGTCAATGAAACCTTTGCATATTGCTTTAAGCCTGACTGGGGAGACTTGCTTGTATCCTAAGCTGCCTGAACTTGTTGATGAGATTCTTGGAAGAGGGATGAGCTGTTTTGTTGTCAGCAACGGGACCATGCCTGAGATGGTGAAAAAACTTGTAAAGCACCAGCCTACGCAAATGTATATTACATTGCCTGCGCCGGATAAAGCTGTTTTTGAAAAATGCTGCAAGCCTTTGATTAAGGATGGATGGGAGAGAATTATTAAGTCTTTAGGCTTGCTTGGAGAATTTAAAAGAGGGGTTGTCAGGCTGACATTGGCAAAAGAGATGAATATGGTTAATGCTAATAGATATGCAGGGATTTTAAAGAATG
>DATDYH010000014.1:0-4340 GCA_035289045.1 Candidatus Nanoarchaeia archaeon | reverse complement strand
GGGAAAAGCTAAAGCAAGGCATGCTGAAAGCACTTGAAAAGCGCCCTGTAACTCTTGAACAAATAGACACAACAATCAACAGCATTGAATCAGAGCTAAGAAAGTTAAAATCAAAGGAAATTCCCTCAAAATTAATAGGGGAAAAAACAATCAGCAAATTAAAAAAGCTTGATAAAATCGCATACTTAAGGTTCGCATCAGTCTACAAGTCATTTAAAGACATCAAAGACTTTGAAAAAGAAGTCAGAGAATTAAAAAAGAAATAAAAAGAGGCAAGATGGCATCCCTAAATAAAGCAAGAGAAGAGCTAAAACTAGCCATGAACTCATTGGAAGATCTCAAAAGAACAGAGTCAGCCATCATTCTCAAGCTGGTTGAAGGATCGCTTGAGGAAAAATCCTCTTGAGGCATGCAATAAAATGTTTTTGAATAAAATAAGAAAAAGAGATGGCAGTGTTGTCCAGTTTGAAGAAGAAAAAATAACCGAAGCAATCTGGAAAGCTGCAAAAGCAGTCGGAGGAAATAACCGGGAGCTTGCTGAGCATCTCGGAAAGGTTGTTGTTGATGACATACAAGAGAAGTTTGACAACCGCATCCCTAATGTAGAGGAAGTTCAGGATATTGTTGAAAAAGCACTAATAGAAGCAGGCCATGCCAAAACAGCAAAAGCCTATATCCTTTACAGGAAAAGCCACCAGGAGCTAAGAGAGGTCAAGGCAATATTTGACACAATAGAGGTTATTGAAGATTATGTAGGAGAAAAAGACTGGGCAATTAAGGAAAATGCCAATATGGGCTTCTCATTGCAGGGGCTTAATAATTTCATAACTGAAAAAATAGTCAAGAACTACTGGCTTGGAAGGGTCTATCCAGAAGCAATAAGAAAAGCCCATGAACATGCTGAGATTCATATTCATGACTTAGGCATCCTTGGCCCCTATTGCGTTGGCTGGGACCTAAAAGACCTCCTTCTCCAGGGCTTTAAAGGCGTCCCTGGCAAAGCCCAGTCATCTCCTGCAAAGCATCTCAGGACAGCATTAGGCCAGATTGTTAATTTCTTCTACACACTGCAGGGTGAATCAGCAGGTGCCCAGGCATTCTCAAACTTTGATACTCTTCTTGCACCTTTCATACGCTACGATAACCTTAATTACAAAGAAGTAAAGCAATGCATGCAGGAGTTCTGCTTTAACATGGCAGTTCCCACAAGAGTAGGGTTTCAATCCCCTTTTTCCAATATAACTCTTGACCTAAAAGTTCCTGATTACATGCTTGATGAGCCTGTAATTATAGGAGGCAAGCCCCAAAAAGAATCCTATAAAGCATTCCAAAAAGAGATGCTCATATTCAACAAGGCATTTGCAGAAGTCATGTCAGAGGGGGATGCAACAGGCAGGGTATTTACCTTCCCAATCC
Organism: Candidatus Nanoarchaeia archaeon; assembly: GCA_035289045.1. Classification (GTDB taxonomy): domain Archaea; phylum Nanobdellota; class Nanobdellia; order SCGC-AAA011-G17; family GW2011-AR20; genus DATDYH01. Next base: position 2,924 of record DATDYH010000014.1, on the reverse strand, counting down.
CGACATACAACATCACAAAAGACTTTGACTGGGAAAACCCTGATTACAACCCAATCTGGGAGATGACTGCAAAATATGGCATTCCATATTTCTCAAACTTCATCAACTCAGATATGAAGCCAGAAGATGCAAGAAGCATGTGCCTTCATGGTGATGAAGAGCTGCTCATAAAGATGAATGGAAAAATAGAAAGAACAACAATGAAAGACCTAATTGAAACTTATGGGGGAGAGGGGTGGAGTGAATGTAAGGAAGACATCCAGGTAATGTCCCTAAATGAAAACTATAAGATGGAGTGGGCAAAAATAAGAAGCTTCTTAAAAGCTCAGAAAAAAGGATTAATAAAAATCAGGACCAAAGATGGAAAGTTCTGCAGGTTCTCTACCAATCATCCAGTTCTAATACTGGATAAAGAAGGTTTAAAGCAAAAGCTCGCAAATGAGATTTCCCCAGAGGATTATATGATAAGCCTAAAGTCCGCTGCCCAGTTATTATCAAAGTCCAATAAAAAAATAGGCCATTATCCATTAAACGCAAACCTTGCCTTTTTGCTGGGGTTCTTTACAGCAGATGGAAACTATCTATATGATACAAGGAAGGTTAAGCGAATAAGAGGGCTTCAGTTCACTTTTGATTCAAGAAGCATTCAATTAGTTGAAAATGTAAAAGAAACCATAAAAAGAATCTTTGGTTATCAGCCAAAAGAGAAAAAAGACCCAAGATACAATACCTGCTATCTTTATATTTACAATACAGAAATAGCAAACCTTTTTTATACCTCTGGCTTCAAAAAATATGGAAGGCTGCCTAACATATTATTTGACTCTCCAAAAGAGATAATCGAAAGTTTCTTAGAAGGATTCTTTACAGGAGATGGCTATGAAAAAAGAAAAGAAATCCACATAAAAGACTCCTTGCTAATAAGAGATTTAGCAATTCTATATTCTCTGGTAGGAATTCCTAATATTCTAAAAATAAAAAACAATAGCCAGAGGCTATACCTCCAGCATAAAACAAACACAACCAACATAATTAATCAGCCAGTTAATTGTTTATACGACTTAGTCCCTGGATTTTTAGCTAAATCAACATTCCTTGTTCCTGGGCTGGTTAAGAGTAGAATGATAGGGCAAGCTACCCTCCAGAAATACAATGCAGAAACAGGGCTTTCTCTAAAGATTGCATCAAGCGACTTTTATCCAGTTAGGGTAACCGAGATAGAAGTGTTCAATAACCTAGAAGACTTTTATGATATAGAGTTAGCAGAGAACAATATGTTTGTCCATTCTCTTGGAACAATCACCCATAATTGCTGCCGGTTAAGGCTCAACCAGACAGAGCTAAGAAAAAGGGGTGGGGGCTTATTTGGTGCAAACCCCTTAACAGGCTCATTAGGAGTAGTAACAATCAACATGCCAAGAATAGGCTTTACCTCAGCAAGTGAAGATGATTTTTTCAATAAGTTAAATGAATTAATGGAGCTGGCAAAAGAATCCCTGGAAATAAAAAGAAAGGTTCTTGAAAGCCTTACTGTTAAAGGGCTTTATCCATATTCAAAATTCTATCTAAGGAACATCCATCAAAGGTTCAACCAGTACTGGAAAAACCATTTTTCAACAATAGGCTTATTAGGCATGAACGAAGCATTGCTCAATTTTATGAACAAGGACATAACCACAGCAGAAGGCAAGGCATTTACTTTAAAGGTTCTTGACTTTATGAGAGAGAAAATTTCAGCATATCAGCAGGAAACAGGCAATATTTATAATCTTGAAGCCACTCCAGGAGAAGGCACCACTTACCGGTTTGCAAGAGAAGACAAAAGAAGGTTTGGCAGAATCAAAGTTGCAAATGAAACCCATTTTCAGTCAGGTGCAAAGCCATATTATACAAACTCCACCCAGCTCCCTGTAACTCACACAGATGACTTATTCTATGCATTAGCATACCAGGACCCAATCCAGGTTAAGTACACAGGAGGCACAGTCTTCCATGCTTATGTAGGAGAAAAGCTTAATCAAGATGCTGTAAAAATTTTAGTTAAAAAAATAGCAGAAAGCTTCAGCATGCCTTATTTCACAATAACCCCCACATTCTCAGTCTGTCCAGTTCACGGCTATCTTCAGGGAGAGCATGAATACTGCCCAATCTGCGAGCAGCTCCCAGAGCAGCCCTTAGAACATGAAGCTCAAAGCTATGCAGTTCATAGCGTATCACAAAAAGAAAAATTGGAGGTGAACTAGTATGAAAACAAAATGCGAGGTTTATTCAAGAATCGTTGGATATATCAGGCCTGTCCAGCAGTGGAATGAAGGCAAAGCAGAAGAATTCAAGGACAGAAAAAGTTTTATTGTAGGCAGCTCAATATCTGCTGAGTAAAAACCACTGAATAAAAACATAACATGCAAATCTCAGGCCTGCAGAAGCTGACATTAATAGACTACCCAAAAAAGCTAGCCTGCACTATCTTCCTGCAAGGCTGCAATTTCAGGTGCGGCTTCTGCCACAACCCAGAGTTAGTCCTCCCTGGCAGGATAGCAGAAAAATATTCAGCAGAGCAAGTTCTTGAATTCCTGCAGTCAAGAAAGCAATACCTGGAAGCAGTCTGCATCACCGGAGGAGAGCCTCTGCTTGATCCTGAAGTGTTAACTTTTATTGCAGGCATCAAAGCCCTTGGCTATCTGGTTAAGCTTGATACAAATGGCAGCAATCCTGGGTTATTGCAAAAAGCCCTGGAAAAAAATCTTATTGATTACATTGCAATGGACATCAAGTCATGCAAAGATGATTATGACTTGCTAACCAGTATTGAAACTGACCTCCAAAAAATAGAGCAGAGCATGAGAATAATTATGCATTCCAACCTTGATTATGAATTCCGGACAACAGTTATCAAAGGCTATCACACCCCAGAGAGCTTAATT
>DATDYH010000013.1:0-2843 GCA_035289045.1 Candidatus Nanoarchaeia archaeon | reverse complement strand
CCCGCATAATCCATTGCTGTCAGCATTAGTGCATATTTTCTGGCTTGTCTTCTTCTCCTTGCCATAATCCCAGACAAACAGGATAAGAGTATAAATCTCCCCAACCCCATCTCCAGTGCCATCAAAATAAACAACCCTGTTGACTTTTACAATATTCTCAGCATTTAGCCCCTTTAACTGGGTTGCATCATCAATCCCCCCATAAGCTTTCTCATTTAGTATCTTACTATTTTTATCCTGAAAATAAAAGCCAAAATCATACTTGGCCCCAAGCATCTCTCTCGTTTTCTGATACCCTTCCTGCCCGCTGCCAGATTCAACAAGCTCGCTAAAATCATCCAGCCATGTTGCATTTACCTTCCCATCTTCAACCAGCCCGATTTTTCCCCTGCCATTAATCCAGTTCTCGCTGTCAACCCCAGGGCTCATTAATATCCCTGCAATACTAACAGCATCATTGCTAAGCATGTTAAGCTCGCTCCCTCTTTCAGGAACATCAACAACAGCTTTGGCAAATAAAACAGCAATAAAGACAACAACCAGCATTCCAATAATAAAATCAGCATACCAAAACTGGGCTTTCTTCATCTCTCTCACACATTTTCCCACTCTTCTTTTTTTCCTAAAAGTATTCTTTGTTCTTACGAAATTAAAATATTCTTGTTTGAGCTTGCTATTACCAGCTTTCCTGATTTTGTCCTGTACCTGGCAATAGCAACAGGCATATGCAGCTTGCCAATCACCCGTATATCAGACTTTAACTTGTAAGAAATTACTCTCTCCTCTCCCCTCACCATGTTTTCCAAGTCCCAGCTAACCAGGCTGTCTCCAAACCCGGTATGCTTTACACTTGTTGGCTTTACAACTCCATACTCAGCAGGCTTCTTAACAATTTTTGGCAGCCTGTCAGTAACCTGCACATGCTTTATCGCAGCTCCTTTATTCTTGACAATCAGTATAATCTTCATGTCAGATATGCCCTCCCCAGACCTTATTGTCAGGACTTTTTTCCTTATTGAAATATCCTTTTTTAATAAAGCATAAGCACTAAGCCCAACAATGATTATTAACACAAGGGCTATTAGCGGGGTTAAGTAATCAGTTTTCACCTCTATCCTGTAGCTGTCCCCAGGGTTTATCCTAAACACCCATTTGTAATAATGAATATTATTTTTGCTTGTCTTCTCGCTGGGCTCTGGCTCTGCAGAAGTAAAAGTCTTCTCAAAAGAATTAAGCCTTACAGTAAACTCCTCCTCACTAACAGTGTTCCCATTATTCTCTCTCACCAGCACAGTGCTTTTCTTCAAAAATCCATCATCAACAACCTTGTCTTCAGTAACATCATTGTAATAGCCAACATTAATTTTCTCAGTTTTGTCTATTAATGTTTTATCACCAAGCATAACACTTGTTTTAACCTCATAGCTTCCCTTCTCAACAAAATCCTTAAAACTCACTCTTAATTCCTCATCCCTTGTTTCCAAAGGCAGCAGGCTCACTTCTCTTTCATCATTAAACAGGCTGCTTGCAATCTTAATCTTTAACTCATCAAGCGGAATATTATTCTTGTTCCTTAGCTTTAGCTTAATTAAGTTCTCCTTCCTTGGGTCAAGGCCCTGGGGATTATACTCCAGGCTTGCCTCAATAAGCTCATTAAAAACAACATAATTAACAACAACAGGATGGTCCACAGCTTTGGCGTTTATTTTTGAAAATACTCTTAAACTAACAGCATATGCCCCAGGCTTAATCACCCCCATAGGCTCTAGCTCTATCTTCACTTTCTGCTTCTGGTTGCCATCAATAACAAGATCGGTTGTTCCTTTAATTCTCCAGTTGCTGTCTGTTGTAATTATCCCAAGCTCTTCCTTCCCTTCTGTATTTGCAACCTCAATAAAAAATCCAGCACCCTCACCAGGCAGGATTATATTTTTTACAACTTCATCAGCAACACTAAACTCGGCATTAACAAACGGAACTAAAAACAAGCACATTACCAAGGCCATTATTAACTTTTTCATGAAAACACCTCTTTCCTATCCAAGACTAACCAGCAGGAATATTTAAGCTTTTCTTTCAGTTTGCTAAGGCCTTTTCCTACTTATTCTTCATCACTAAACTCTTCAACCCCTTCTTTCATCTCTTTGCCATGGCTTTTCTGGTATTCCCTTGCTAAAATCCAGTAAGCTAATCCCAGGCTTCTTTTTCCCTTGTTATTGCAGGGAACAACAAAATCAAGGTTATTGCATTCATTATTCGTGTCGCATAATGCAATTATAGGAATCCCGATTTTAATAGCGTCTTTTATAACATTCTTGTCCTGCCATGGGTCTGTAACAAATAGCAGTTTAGCTTCTGTAAAAGTTTCCAGATCCGGGTTAGTTAGTATGCCCGGAGGGTATCTTCCTGCAAAAGCCCTCACACCTGTAACTTTTGAAAATGCATTAACAGCTTTCCACCCATTCTCTCTCCTGCACACAACAATTATATCCTCAGGATTGTAATTGCTGATGAAATTAGCAGCCAGCTTCAGCCTTTTGTCAATCTCCTGGACATTAAGAATCATTAGCCCATCATTTCTTATTTTATAGATAAAATTCTCCATATACTTGGTCTTGAACTTTGTCCCTATATGGATGCCTTCTTTCAGGTACTGCTCCAATGGAACTAAAAATTCCTGGGTTTCTACCATAGAAAAGATGGGAAAAATAACCTTTATAAGCTTTACCAATCAAAATAGCATCTTAATTAAATCCTCAGTAGAATAAACCCCTATGGCCTTTTGTTTTTTAAGGTTCTTATCATTGCTCCAGATTGCACATCTTAACCTGAGAGCCAGGGCA
>DATDYH010000012.1:0-5045 GCA_035289045.1 Candidatus Nanoarchaeia archaeon | reverse complement strand
GAAGGGATAAACTATACAGAAGGATTGCATTTAAGCAAGATTCATGATGGGGATTATGAGCTTGTGGATTGCCAGAGTATCCCTAGTTTAGTAAAAGGAACTATTGGACATTATCTTAATAATGCCCTTCAGGGAGTATTGGGACCTGCGGAAATGATTCTATATCTTAATGATGGTGTTCAAACAAATATTAAAAAAATACATGAAGCAGCATTAAGAATGAAGAGGGAGATAAGAGCTATATCTTCTGCTCTGGATTACCTGGTAAGAAATAGATTAGGCAATGATATGTTAGAAGATAATGTTGCTGGAAAACAAATTTTAAATATCAAGCCTTTTATGAAATCCCAAAGCGATGATTAATTTTTTAATTCCAGCTTTTTATCAAGCTCTTCTGCTGATGCTTCCAAGTCTTCAAGAATGGCTGTTAATTCTGAGCTAAGGCTTTTGACGAGTAATGATAAAGTGTTGTAGCTTAGGGCATACCTGTTGTTTTCCTGCTTAATAAGCCCATGAGCTTCAAGGTTTTTTAAATGGTGGATGATTGTTGCTCTTGTCAGGTTTGATTTTTCAGCAAGCTCATCACTTGAGAGAAACCTTCTGGCTTTTTTTGCTTCTATTAATGCTATAAAGATTCTGAAGCAGGATTTTTCCTTGTCTCTTGTGCTAAACAAGCCTAGCGACCTGGAGAACCACTGAAGCTGGGAATTTAAGTCATTGGTTTCTGGATGATTGAGCTTACAAAGGGTTAGTTTTGATGGCATGTGCTTTTTATTATTACAGGGTTTATAAGATTATTTATGAAGCCAAGAGCAAACTTATGCTTATTGTCCAAAAATTAAAGAAAGGCATTAAAAATGTGGACAATAAAACCAGTTAAGCTCATAGATTAGCCATATTTTTGCTTTTCTGGGCAGCAAAACCTTTTTATATAAGTTATAATTATAATTATAAAAGAAGCCTTTCTTTTTAGAAAAAAGAAAGCCTTCAGGGAAAGAAAAACTAAGAATGAAAGAAAGCCTTCAGGGAAGCTTTCTTTTAGAACACAAAAGTTGCATAAGCAACTTTGGTGCGCCATCTTTCTTTTGGGAAAGATTAGGGAAAGAAATCTTCAGGAAAGAAAAAACAGATAGGGAAAGCTTCTAGGGAAAAGAAAACATTCAGGAAAAGAAAGATGAAAACAATTGCTTTAAAAGAGAATACATTTCAAATGCTTGAGCAGCTGAAAGAGAAGCAGAATGCGGGGTCTTTTGATACATTGGTTTACAGCTTAATAAAGAAAGAGGAGAGAATTCCTGATTCTCTATTTGGAAGCTTAAAACAAGTTAAGCCATTTACAAGAAAAGAAAGAGAAGAATTCTGGAAGGATGTGGCGAGGGCATGATTGTTTTTGACACTTATGCATGGATTGAGTATTTCAGAGGAAGCCAACAGGGAAAAAAATCAGCCTCTTTTTTAGAAAAAGAAGAGGTTTTGACCCCAATAATTGTTCTGGTTGAATTGAGTGTAAAAGCTACAAAAGAAGGCTGGGATTTTGGAAAGCATCTTGAGTTTATTAAGTCAAGGTCCCTTATTGTTGGGATTACTGAGGGTATTGTAAAGAACTGCGGTACTTTTTATATTAGCATGAGGAAAACATATCCTCAGTTTGGATTGATTGATGCTATTATCTTTCTTACAGGAAAAGAGCGTAATGCCAAAGTCCTGACAGGAGACCCGCATTTTAAAATGCTTGAAAATGTGGAGTTTCTTGAGTGAGTTTTGTCTGACTTTGGATGCTAAATTTTAGCATGAGAAGGTTTTTATACTGGCTTTAATTTTTTATTTTAATGGCTGAAGAGAAAAAAGAGGAAAAGAAAGAAAAAAAGAGTTTTCTTAAAAAATTAATTATGTTTTTTGTATGGGATTTAGCTGCTTTAGTGATTGCCCTCGCTGGTGCTAAGTTAGTTGATATTGCTTATCATACTTTTTTCAGCTTAACAGCTTACCTGATTATTGTGGTTATTGCTATTGTTGTTGCTGGTGGCCTGGCTTGGTATAAGCTAATTCCAAAGGGATTGGGGATTGCGATTGTTATTGGGCTGATAATGCTGCCTTATATGCAGCTTGTTGTTGGGAATATTGATATTTATGCTGTTGACCCGCCTGAGTTCAGGGAGAGCGTAACTGCCAGGGAGATAAGATTACAAATGGGGGAGTTCTTTATGACTAATGATAAAGGCGAGGAAATCAGTGTCATGAAAACGGGTGAGACTAAATTATATCCTGGTGGGAATAAAGTGCATGTTGGAACACTAACCATGCCTGCCGGGAATTATGGCAAGGGAAAAATGGGGAAGGGAAGTGTAGAGGTTGATATTGAGATTGATTTGGAGAAAGAAATTGGAATACAGATGGCCAGCATGGGAGCTGCTGTTCCTGAAAGCAGTAAGGAGAGTGTAAACAAGATGATTAGCGAGCAGGTAAATAGCATGTTTAATGAAGAGACTTTAAAGGGATTTGCTCCTGCCATGGTTGAGTTTAAGAATATCCAGAATGATGGCAAGAAAGCAAGCTTTACAGTAATGATTAACCTGCCCGAGATTGAAATCCCTTTTCCAAGAAGCATTCCTTATCCAACTGGAACAGGAGGGCCTGATTTAACATTAGATATTGTTTTGAATGAGATGGGCTTCCCAAGCACGATTAAGCCTTTGGTTTTACTGCCTCCTGGAATACAAGAAAGCATTGGCAAGCAAGTCAATGAGCTTAGCGAGAAGATGAGTTCGCAGTTTATTGGCATGTATACTCCTGAGCAGTTTGGGCCTGGGCAGGGAGATATTGAAGGCTTAGTTAAAAACAAGATGAGTGCTTTTGGCGCACCAGGTGGCTGCTTAAGCGAGAGTGAGTGCGGCAGCTATTGCGACTCTCCTGAGAACCAGGAAGAATGCCTGGGCTTTGCAAAAAAGATGGGGATTGATATTAGTATTCCTGAGATGCCAGAACCTGTTTAAGCTAAATGATGAACACCATACTCATCCCATTGACATTACTTTAACTTCTGAGGGTTTTGAGAGTTATAGAATTAAAGCTCTTTGTTCTTTTTAAAAACAGCCTTTGTCATTGCCTTAATCCAGCCAAAATGAAGGATTAGATGAATTAATGCGATAATGATAAAGATTATTCCTGTGTAGTTATGGAGAGTTGTTAATGTGTGCTTTTGGATGCCAAGAAGCTCATTTCCCCCTTTGGTGAGAAGAAAAGTATCAGGCCTGTTATGGCTGAGAGAAGAAAGAAAACCCCCATAAGAAAGTTGATAAGATAATTTTGCTTTGGGCTTGCCATGCAATTTGTTTAGACTGGGGGTTTATATATTTATTTCTGTTTTACATACCCGAATCATGAGTTTGCTTAATTTTTTTCATGACAAACACCCTGATATTTTCTGCCCCATTTGGGTCTATTGCTGGCAAATGACCCTCACTTTGATACCTTTGGTTCCTTCTTCTAAACATAAAACTATAACTTCCCATGTGCCCAGATTGCCCGGCAGTTTCAATATCAACAGTAGAAAAGCCAAACATTCTGGCAATTACCCCCCTTTTAATATCTATATTCTGAACTTTTGCATAAGGTATAGAAGTATATTTTTTCCAGATAATGCCGCGCTCTATTTTAACAGAGTCATTATTTACTTCATACAAATACCTATTGTAAGACATTCTGGCATAAACTTCTGCTATGATAACCCCAAGGAGGATATAGAAAATAACCACAAGAACAAAAATCCATGTTGAGCCTACAGCAAAAAGCCTTAAAACCTGAAAACTCCAGATTGTTATAAAGATGCCGATGAAAAAAAGTGGGTAATAAGCCCGAAGCCTAAAAAGCCATCTTGCTCCAGGGTGTAGCTTGTCCATGTTTACCTTCTTCTGCCTGTGATTTTCTTCATTACAAAACTTCTAAGCTCTTCAGCCTTATTCATTTCAACAGCAGGAATATTCCCTTCTGCCCCAGCAGGCCCGGAAAATCCTGCGGTTTGAATCATGACGCTTGAAAAGCCAAACATTCTGGCAATTACCCCCCGGTTAACATCAACATTCTGTATTCTTTCATAAGGAACATTGCTGTATCTTTTCCAGATAATGCCGCGCTCTAATCTTAAACCTTCCTCAGTGAATTCATAAAACCAACGATTATATGACATTTGTGCATATATTTCACTAAAAACAATAACAAAAAGGAGATAACCTAAAATAGAAAGGAGAACAATTGTTACAACTGAACCTCCGGAAATCCCACCCAGCTTAAGCAATAATCCTGCAAGAGGAGCGATAATCCATACCGCAAGAAAGATTCCCAAAAAGCCAGATAGGAGATAACCACCCATACGAAACTGCCATTTTGCACCTGGATGTAATCTGTCCATTATATACTTAATGTGTAGCCTATTTAAAAACCTTCGCAAAAACAGCGGTAGTGCAACCCCCCTAGATAAGCATTAAATAGGCAACAAGCTTGCTTATTAACCCAACTTTCTGGGTTGTAGTTGTTCTGTTCCTTAAAACAGAAACCTTTAAATACATTAACAAGATATAGTGCTTATACTAAACCTAGGTATAATCACAAAATGGCAACTTTTACAATTTCAGTACCTGAAGAATTAAAGAAAAAGCTGGCAGAGCATCCAGAGATAAATTGGGCAGAGTATCTTAAAAAAAGATTTGGAGAGAGAATAAAAGAGTTTAAAAAATTTGAAGAATTAAAAAACATGGGGGGAATATAACATGGCTTCTTTAACATTGTCTGTAAGTGAGGAAATGAAAGGGGAGTTAAAATCATTTGTTTGGGTTAATTGGAGTGAGATAGCCAGGGAAGAAACAATAAAAAAGCTAATTTTTGAAAATTATATTAAAACCGGGGAGTTAACTGATGAAGAATGGGGTTTTTGTGAAAAACTAGACTGGCACCCTGTTGATGAGTTACCCCTGAAAGAAGAATTCAAGAAAGAAATGGAGAGAAGAAAGAAGGAAAAATCTATAAAGCTGAATGCTGTTTCTGATATA
>DATDYH010000011.1:0-5579 GCA_035289045.1 Candidatus Nanoarchaeia archaeon | reverse complement strand
AGAAAGATTGCCTTATATGACTTCTCTCTGCACATGGTGTATTTCCAGCATCTGTCTTTGGGATTACAACTACATATCCGACATCTTTCTCACTAAGAACCCTTATAGGGTAAAGCTTCCGCCTATAAATTTCAGACCTCATCACTCCCCTAACTCCGCTTTTTTTTACAAACCTGCCATGCACCTTAATCCTATCACGGGGGTTAGAATTTTCTTCAGCTATTCTCATTTCAAAAGCAACAAGGAAGTTTTTAATCCTTACAACTGCATCATAGTCAGTCATTGGAAGATTTTTCCCACGCTTATGTTTAACGGTTACCTTCCCATTTGGAACATGGTTAAATATAAAAGGGATATCCCTAAATCTCTCATATTCTTCAAGACTGGGGCTTAAGGTTATTTTTGGGTCATTAGCGGTTATTGCTTCCAAAAATTGAGTAAGATGGAGCTCACCAAAAAAGCCTGAATAAGCATAAATATCAAATGATTTACAGGGATCAAATCTTGGATGCGATTTGAATCTTGCCAAGATGCCGTCCCAATTAGGGGGGTAGTTTTCCAGTTGGTTACATAGACCAATTAATGTTTCTGATTTATACATAGGAATTTATAAAAACATATAATTTTAAATAAAGTGCGGTTCTCTTGGCTGCTTTTTCCAGAAAATGCGACATTTTATGTTAATGCCCTCTTTCTATTTTTGCCTAAAGTAATTGAATTTTTTAAATTAGTTTAGTTCCTCTTAAAATAGTTAAAAATAGCGTTTAGGGCATTGTCTATTGCTCTTGAATCTTTTTCTTCTGAATAAAGAGGTGTTTTTCCAGTCTTTGTACTTTTTTTCAAAGAAGGGCCCATCTTATCTTCAAGGGAGGGGCTTAAATTAAAACCATGCCTTTTTATAAATCTCTCTTTGATTTCATAAGTATTGTCTCTGGGCTGGTACAAGGCTGCCATCAAGGTCCCAAGGAGAAGATCCGCTTCTTTTGCCCTATCCCCTGAAGGGTCTTCAAAGTCGATACCACCAGCATGTTTTAGTAAGCTTGGTTCCCATTTATAATGGTTATCACAAAAAGCGTAAAATGTGGATAAAAATGTGGTAGTATTTAGTTGTGGGATGGCCATTATCATTTTAGCATATTCTTGTGCTGGGCCTGCTCCAAGAAGTTTATTTATTTTTTCATAAATAATAGAGATTGGCTGGCTAGACCTGTTAAGTTCCTGAGTACCTAAGCCGCTATAAAAAGATGGCCTTGGGTCTAATCCTGCTAATCTGACTAAATCTTCATGCGTCCTTATTTGAGTTTTATCTCTCATTCTTATCTTTGTTATTACTTTATAATTATTAAGAAAGCGTACTTATTTGTATGGTTACCTGTCCATTAAACTAAAAGTTAAGCATAAACAAAAAGTTTAAATAATTAGGATGGCTAAAATAAGCATGGCAGTAGAGTTATTCATTCCAGAATATGGGAAAACTAAGAAAACCTTACAGGATATTATTATGATTATCCTGGCTAAGGAATTTCCCCTGACAACAGGGGAAATAGCAAAGAGAGCTAAAGGAAACTTCAAAGTGGGGGTTACCTTCCAAGCTATAAGAAAAAGCCTTAGGGCATTAGTCGAAAAAAAGGTTTTAATTGAAAAAGATAAAGCTTTTTTAGTAAACAAGGAGTATATTTTGGAATTAAGAAGGTTAAGTGACCAGTTTTTGAGGAACTATTTTACAGCAGAAAGAAAAAATAAGCTACCAACCTGGTCATCTGTTGGGGAAGGGCATACTTCTTATGTCTTTGATAACCTCCTACAAGCTGATAAATTTTGGGGTGAGGTTGTACTTGATTGGGCAAGAAACCTTAAAGAGGATGAGGACAGAAGATTCTGTTTTCATGGACCCCATTGCTGGTATCCTTTAGGCCATTTAGGGACAGAAAGTGATTTTTTACTGGAACTGAAGGAGAATAAGGTTAAATCTTATTACCTGGTTGAAGGTAATACTCCCTTGGATGTGTGGACTAAGGAATTTTACATTGAACATAAAGTTAATTACAGGATAAATAAACCCTGGAGAGAATTAAAGGCTGCTATAGGGGTATTTGGCGAGTTTATAATCCAGTTTGATTATCCAGGAACAACATACAGGAAAATAGAGGAGTTTTATAAGAAATCTTCTTCATTATCTGGCATGAATATGGCTGCTATTGCTAGATTACTGAAAGGTAATATTGAAATTAAATTAGTTGTTATTAATAACCAGACTATTGCCCTGAAACTTAAAGAGGATATTTTTTCTTTTTTCAGAAAAAGATAGCTTTAAAAACAGGGGGTTTTCATTAACATTAACTCTGCGAGCTCACGCGTATAGTAGAGATGGTTTCTACTTGTGGCTTGGGAGCATTTTGGATAAAGAATAAGATGGCAAGAAGAACAGGGCCTACAACACTGGAATTGCAGAAGCTTATTGAAGAGCTTAGGAAATTAAGCTATGAGCAGAATGTTAACATCTGGAAGAGGATTGCTAAGGATTTGGAAAGACCTAGGAGGATAAGAAGAGAGGTTAACCTATACAGGCTGGAGAAAAATATTAAAGACGGAGAGACTGCTATTGTGCCTGGAAAGGTTTTAAGCCTTGGTGAGTTTACAAAGAAGAATACGGTTGCTGCTTATTGTTTTTCAAAAACTGCTGAAGAGAAGATAAACAAAACAGGGAAGGCAATTTCAATCCAAGAGCTAATAAAGAAAAACCCTAAGGGGAGCAAAGTGAGGATAATTGGCTAAAATGATAATCAATGCTGAAGGGTTAATTATTGGAAAGCTGGCTACAGTTGCAGCTAAACATGCCTTAATCGGTGAAAAAGTAGATGTTGTTAATTGCGAGAAAGCCTGCATTACCGGGAGCAAGAGGGATATTCTTGAAAAGTATAAGGCAAGAGTAAAAAGAGGGAACCCATTTAAGGGGCCTTATTTTCCAACTACTGCTGACAGAATAATGAAAAGAACAATCAGAGGAATGCTGCCATGGAAGGATGCAAGAGGAAAGGAGGGGTTTAAAAGAGTGAAATGCTGGCTTGGGGTTCCGGATGAGCTAAATGGCAAGGACTTTATAACCATTGAGCGGGCTGATATTACAAAAACAAAAAGCTTAAGACACCTTACATTAGGAGAATTATCTAAGCTGTTAAGAGGAAAGCCATACTATGGTTAAACAATTTCACACATCTGGAAGAAGAAAGAAAGCTATTGCAAGAGCGACAATTATGGATGGAAAAGGGGTGATTAGGATTAACAAAAAACTTCTTGAGCATTATAGCCCATGGCTTGGAAGGGAAAAGATAAATGAGCCATTGATTATTGCTGGGGAAGATGTTGTTAAAAAAGTGGATATTGATGTTAGTGTAAGAGGTGGTGGATGGCTGGGGCAGAGTGAAGCAACAAGATTGGCTATTGCAAAAGCATTAGTTGGGCATACAGGAAGCAAGAAGCTTGAAAAGGAATTTTTAGCATACGACAGGAACCTTATGGTTGCTGATGTCAGGCATAAAGAGCCTTACAAGCCGAATGATTCAAAGGCAAGGGCAAAACGCCAAAAAAGCTATCGCTGAAGCGGTGGTAGTTATAAGATTAGTCATTTCTTAATCTATCTTTGGAGAAAGCTTTTAGGTAGGGAATCTGTCACTTGGATATACAGCAACTTGCCAATAGTAAGGTTTTTAAATAAGTGGTATGATTGTTAATTAAAGCAATAAGGAAAATAAAATGATTATACCAATTAGATGTTTTTCATGCGGTCGCCCAGTGGGGCATTTATGGGAGCCTTTTGTCCAGAAAACAAACAACAAGCAGGAGAAGATTAAAGAGGCTCTGGATGAGCTTGGAATAGAAAGAGCCTGCTGCAGGAGTGTCTTCCTTGGGCATATTGAGCTAATAGATGATATTGCAATGTTTAAGAAGGATTAAAATTGACAAGAGTGATTTTTTAATTTTAAACCTAAGATGAGCGAAAATGTCTGGGATTTGTGGGGAAGACTTATTCCTTTTGGAGAACTTTATCTGGTTAATTCATTTACACTGCCTGCTGTGAGGCTGTGGAGGGATGAAGAATCTCCGGGAATGGAATGGGGGTTTGGATTAGGTGTGTTTGTTGGCAGAGAATCCAGGGAATTAATTGCAAAGGCTGTTTTAGGCTCTGAGCCTTATCACTTACCTAGTAGTGAGTCCTTAGAAAAGTATGGCATTAAAATATGCGTCACGGATGTGGAGGAATTAAAAAAGATGGCTCAAAGAAGAGAAACAGGAGAGGTTGATGCACAAGCAAGTTTTCTTCTATACTCCCAAAGGGATTACTTTGAAGAAATGGAGATTAAACCTGATGCATGTTCAAACAGGTCTTTTTTTCCTGCCCGGAACTTTATAGATGGAATAACTAAGAAGATTGATGAGATGGAGGATACGCTTGTTAAACTTGGGATAGGATTAACCAATCCAACAGAATTTTGTGTTGAGGGTACCCATGCTTGCGGAGATGCTATTATTTGGGGTTTTGTAAAAAACCAAATTGATGATGTGCTTAATGAAGCAGGGATAAGAGAGGACTAAATGCCCGCCCAGAAAAGCTTAAAAACTCTGGGTTATTGTTAAGCATATGACGCTGCTTTCTGTGCTGGCAACAGCTTTTGGAGTGATTAATGGGTTTGCAAATTTTCCGCAGATTTATAAAATTTTTAAGAGAAAAGATTACTGAGGACATCTCTGTTATTACTTATTCAATTCTTACTCTAAGCACTATTGTCTGGCTGCTTTATGGACAAAAGAGGAAATAGGTTGTAAAGGCAAAATTCTTATATGCCTGCTAGTTTACAATTTTATGGGAACAGAACAAACAGAGCAGATAACTGAGCTGCTTAACAATGCACATGTTAAATACAAGGTGATGATGCATAAGCCTGTGTATACTTCAGAAGAGGCTGCGGGTGTAAGGAAGATTCCATTGAAGGCGGGTGTTAAGTCTTTAATCTTTAAGATTAACCTGGATGAGTTTAAGCTGGTGCTTGTAAGAGGGGATAAGAAGGCTGATGTTGGGAAGCTTAAAATTATAGTTAATTCAAAAAACATAAGATTAGCGAGCCCTGAAGAGGTTTTGAGGATTTCTGGGTGCGAGATTGGAAGTGTGCATCCTTTTGGAATGCTGATGGGGCTGGAAATTATAATGGACAAGAGCATTCTGGAAAATGAGAGTGTTGATTTTAATATTGGGCAGCATACACATAGTGCTGAGATGAAAGCCCTGGATTTGGTTAAGATTTTAAAGCCAAGGATTGAAGAGTTTACGCTTTAAGATTGCCTGCACCAATTATCCCCAGCTTCATGTTTTCTCCAGATGAAATAAGGTGCCTATGTTCTCTCCTTTGAAGATTCTTGCCAGAACATTTTTCTCATTTCCTTTTGCCACTACTGTTTTTGCTGGTGAAGCTAGTTCTGCTGCAAGAATTTTAGATAGCATGCCCCCTCTTCCGAGAGAGGATGTTGAGCCTGTTATGCACGCTTTTATCCTGCTGTCAATAACCCTGATTAAAGGGATGATT
>DATDYH010000010.1:0-3557 GCA_035289045.1 Candidatus Nanoarchaeia archaeon | reverse complement strand
AATCAACCTTGCATATACTTAATCTCCTGCTTGATATAATCTTTAATTAACCGAATCAGACCGCCTCTGCTCAGTTCCGTATGGATTGTTTCAACTATTAGTTTTTTTAATTCTTGATTACTTATACTTATCTCTTCATTTACCGCTCTTTTAATTGCAAGGCTTATCTCACTCCTTACGAATTCGTGAATATCCAACTCTAAAGAATGTCTGTTTTTATCAAATTCTCTATAAACAATTTCTTTTATACTACTCTTTAGGTCTCTATAAATTATGCCTTTTATAGTTTCTTTTGTTAATCTAATTAGCCCGCCCCTATTTAGCTCTTCTATTAATATATCTCCAACATACTTCTTAAATTCCTCGCTATTTTTAATTTGATCTGCTATATTTACTTTTAGAAGTTCTAAGTCTCTATCAGAAGCTTGTTTCATTAATCCCAGCAATCTTTCCTTTTCTTCTTTTGATATGCTACTTCCAGACATAAATCTTCTAAGAAGGCGTTTTATTTAATTGTTTCCAAACCCCTTAAAGTAAACCTCTAATTTTTTGTGCGTTTTATGTGGTGGTGGGAGGAAGAGTTGGAGCTTAACTATGTAAAAAATCAGTAATTAAACCGCTTCTCATATTCCTTATGATTCATCCATTCAAGAATGATGCTGAGGACTATGATTTCTTCTCTTTTAATTGTGTATATCAGCCTCCATGCATTGGGCAGGTTGTATTTCCACAGGTTATCCAGCTTACCAAATTTTAATTCATATTCTTTTGGAATTAACTTTTTAGGAATCTGTATCCCGGAAAAAGCATTCTTTTCCAAATCAGTGAAAGCCCGGTCAAGCCACTCCTTCAGCTGGCGCTCTTGAAACTTTTTACTTTCAAGTTCAAGGTAAGCCTGCTTAAGCTTTTCATCTCCAAATGTAATCTCTGAAGCTATCTCCATTTTAAATCAGGCCTCTGCAAGTATTTTTTAACACCTTCTGGGTCCCAAATCCAGCCAAGCTTCCCTTCCCTGTCTATGGCGATTTTTCCTGAGGTTTCCAGATAATCAAGAATAACACAAAATGTCTGGTACATCATCTTCTTAGGAAGGCTTTGCCATAGGCTCTTTTTCTTATACTCCCCAGAATGTTCTCTAATAAAATTTTCTACCATTAAGACCGTGTCTAACTGGGGGTAGTGCAAAATGTTCTTTTCATGCTGCAACAATGCTTGTTTCATAGGTTATATAAATTTATATAACTATATAAATGTATCTTTTTTAGCTTTATAATCCCTTTGCCTTCTCCAATTCCTCTTCCATCCCTTCAATATGCTGATAGTTTTTTAACTCTTCCGGAGAAATCCATGCAAAACTGCTTAGTTCTTTGCTTAGCCTTACTTTGTTGTGGATTGCAAATACAAGAAATGATTTTCCCAAGGTTATGCCCTCTTCAGGTCTTTTGTATTGGTATTCTGCTATTGGAATTATGCTTTTGTCAACTTCAAGGCTGGTTTCTTCTTTAATCTCTCTTTTTAAGCCTGCCAGGATGGTTTCTTCCTGCTTTAGTTTTCCGCCTGGAAAAGACCATTTTCCAGGATGGAGCCTGCTTTTTAAATTTCTCTGGACAATTAAGAATCTGCCTTTATACTGGATGATTGCATTAACAACATTAATTTGCTGCATGTTCAATTTCCAAGATCTGGTTAAAAACCTGTTCTGGTGAAATAGACTTAACAAGCTCTTCTGAGTATTCATCAGTGTAGAAATACTGCTCCAGCAGTGGGCTGGTTAGCTTTTTAACAACTCCATAATCTTCAATCTCCCATGGCGGTGTGCAGAAGAATAGTGCTATTGTTGGCTTTTTCAGGCCAATTGCTATATGGAGTGCAAGGCTGTCTGAAGTGATTATAACCTTGCATAAGCTCATAACTGAGACAAACTGCTGGATGGTATTTTCAGGATTATTCATGATTGCAGGGATTCTTTCTTTTACCAGCTTGTGATGAAGGGCTGGAAGGGATGCCTGCTCTTCAGGGCCTCCGAGAAGAATGAGCTTGTATTTTTCCTTGTGGAGCTTTTTTGCCAGTTCCAATAAGTTATCAGGATGCCATGCTTTTGATGGCCATCTTCCTGCTGAGCCAATGTTTATGCCTATAATTTTATCTTTGCTTGTTAAGCCATGGGTTCTGCTGAATGCTTCTGCATACTCTTTAGCTGTTGGCTGGATAGAATAGGGCTGTTTATCATATTCCAGCTCTGCGATTTCAGACATCATCTCCTGATAGGTTTTTCTATTGGTTTTGTTGATTTGGTTGGAGTAAACCCTGTTTAAGTAGAATTCTGCCTGCTTGTTATAGTTTCTTGGGTTGCCATCTTCATGGAAATAATAGCCATATTTTTCTTTTGCCTGGGCTAAATTAGAGGCTATTGTTGCCTCAGGGCTTATTTCTAAGTTAATCAGAACATCAAACTTTTCATATTTCAGCCTTAAAAGGTTTTCAGGCTTAAAGGGGAGGGTTTTATCTATACCCTGGTTTTGCCTTAATAATGGGATGCTCTCTTCTTTTACCAGCCATGTTATATGGCAATCAGGGTATTTTTTCTTTATTAATGGAAGCAGAGGGGTTGTTCTCAAGACATCGCCCATTGCACCAAGCTTAATGATAAGAATTTTTTTCTTAAACGGCTCATAGAATTTGCAGGGAGCACAATCTGGATAGTTCTCAGCCCTTAATACATCACAGGCATACTGGGGGTTAAATGACCTGCAATCCCTGTTCCATTTAGGGTTAGCCATAGGAGTGGGTGAAGAACTAGATTTTTAAAGATAGTGGTGGCTATTGTTCATCCTTGTGGTAAAAGTCCAGAATAATGATTTTTTGCTCCTCTGGCAAGTAAGCATAAGACAACCTGAATGGGGGGATGTAGACTTCACGAGTGCCTTTTCTTATGTATTTCATGGGCTTGCCTATTTCTGGATTTTCCTTGATTTTTGATAACTGTTTAAAGATTCTTTCTTTTAATAGAGGGTCTTTAATTTTTGAAAAAGTCTTCTGAAAAGCAGGCTCAAAAAGGATGGTTACCATGTTTTAAGCTTCTTTAGAAACTCATCTGCATCCATTGCTATGAACTCGCCTTTTTCATAGCTCTTCCATGCTTCCTCTGTCCTTCTGGCAAATTCAATGTCTTCTTTGAAATTTTTATCAAGATCCTGTACTTTCTTGATAACAAGCTGGTCGCCTTCCTGAAGAATGAGGAGTTTTTCACCTTCTGGGATATTTTTTCGCATTTCCTTGGGTATTACAATTTGGCCTTTTGAGCTCATTCTTGTTATTTCAACCTGCATGTTCATCACCAAGTAAGACAAATCTTACCTTGTATTTAAGGCTTTTGGTAACAAACCCTTTAAAAAAGTGTTTGTATTCCCAAAGATTGTAAACAACCCTCACAGCAAGCTGTGGGGCATTATCCCTGAGCTTTGCCTCAGTTCATCATCACAAGATGCTTTGGCATCATCACTCGGAATGTATGGCTGGTTTACATCAGCCGAAACATTCTCTCGTATAGAGGAATG
>DATDYH010000009.1:0-5478 GCA_035289045.1 Candidatus Nanoarchaeia archaeon | reverse complement strand
GAATATAGTTCACTCTAGGTTGGATGTTCTAGTGCAAAGCATTTCTGCACTAGTTTTTTCTTTTATTTACAACAAGAAAAAGCTTGTGAATTAGGCTTCGCCCTCACAAGTCAAAGACTTGTGGAAATCAATCGCTTTATAAGCTTATCTAGCTCCCTTCAATAATCTCAACAGCTTTCCTTATTGGGATTTTGTTTACCACAACCTCCTCTTTGATTCTTGCTGATAAATGCTCCTTGTTGTTCTGGATTAAGTGCAGCTCAATCTTGTTAAACAAAGGCTTGACTGATTTTAAGGCCAGCAAAGCAATTGCCAAAGCATCCTTCTGGTGCTTGTCCTTAACTAATTTAATTTTATTATCCCTGATGAACTCATTATTAACCTGCCTTTTTCTCTTAACCCTTAAATTCTCTTCAGGCACATACACCTGGGCTTTTAACGCGCCTGCTACCTTCTTTACAAATCTTGGGCAGGGATTAACATCAGTTCCAACCAATATAATCTTCCCATACCCCAAAAGCTCGCTAACCAAGGACTCAAGATTAAGCTTTTTTGAAGAATTAATTTTTACAACCCTTCCCTCAATATCAATAAGCGCATAGCTCTTTGTTTCCCCTGGGTCTATCCCAGCAATCAGTAATTTTTTGTTTTTAACCACCCCCACAAACCCTTTTGGGAAAAGTGTTTGTATCCCCAAAAGAAGTACTAATAAAGCTTATAATCTTAAGCTATTTAAATTTTTTCAAGGGGCTATAGGCTAGGTTGGCTAGGCTCCAAGCTCGGGGTTCCTCAAACAGCATCCTTACCAGTAATGGGCAGAAAAGCTTGTGACCCAGGTTCGAATCCTGGTAGCCCCATTTTTTTATTTTAGCCATTCTAAGTTCTTTTTTGAATACAAGATTTTTTCTTTCTAAGAAAAAAGATTGTCTCGCAGCCCCAGGTTTTTAACACAATGTTACTTTGGGGCATTCTCCTAACTCCTTTCTCAAATATGCCATAAACTCCCTCTTAGCTTTCCCGCTGCCATCAAAAAAAGGATCACTCATAACCTCTTTATCAAAGCAGAGTGTATCCCAGTAAACCTCGCTAATTCTCACCCCATAATCAGAAATAGCTTTTGCCCTTTTCCATGCTCTTGTATTTTCCGGTGGATTGCTCATAGCTCTTTCAATAGCATTCTCATCAACAATCCTGATTATTCTTCCTTTATCCTGAAGTGCATAATACAATCCCTTATCTGCTCTCTCTTGGGAGTTATCCTCTCTTCCAATATCATGATAGTTTAAAGCAACACTTCTCACCCAAGGGTCATCCAATCCAAGTCTAGTATCCAGCATAAACTCATTCAATAATCTTTTTTTCTCTATCCAATCAAACCACCCTTTTAATCCCATAGGGTCTTTCTCAAGAGAATCCAATGCATAACTCCAGCTACCAAGTAAATCATCAGTCAGGAGGTCCATCCCTGCATAATGCTTCTTGCATTTCTCCAGATAAATCCTCTGGACATCAATAGCCGACATTCTTGTATAACTCCCCTTAAAATGAATTTTAATTAAGCCCTTACAGGAAAGATTACTTGAAGCGCTAGTAAATATATCATAAACATCTCTCAGATCCACATGGATTTCAGGCAGATTTCCTCTCTTAAACCCCTCAGCCAAGTCCAGTATTAAGCAGGTTAACCCGGTTTTTAGATAACTCGCCATCTCGCACATATTCGCATCCCCGATTTTAATCTCCAATCTTCCATAATCACTAGCATAAGCTAAGCTGTTACAACTGGGATGGACAGAAAGAATACTCGAAGCAAGATATCCCATTTGTATATAGCTCATGGATTTTTGCGAAAGATAGTAATTATTTCTGGATATAAAACCATTCCCTGTAAAAATTGCTCTTGTAGCTAAAAAAGGAATTAACTTTTCTGCAAGAAACACACCTCTCTCAATAGAATAATTTTCATGGCATCCAAAAAAATTAGGCCCGGCCTCTTCCCTCCTTAAAGGATTATACTCTACAACAGCAGGGCCATCATCACTAACACCAGAAGACTCATCACAATTATTCTTGAAAAACCTAAACCCGGGTAATTCCCCCACAATAATCCTCTCTCCCGCCTTATCATAAGCAATTATATCTTTAAGTGTCAGGCTTAAACATTCAGGTGTGGCATATTCTGGATGCGCAATTTCTCTTGGTGAACTAGCCCCAACTTTACTACTAGAAGAACAAAGGTATAACCTCCCACCATTTTGTAAAAACCTTTGCTTTAGCCCCTTAAATAATAAATTATACCTTCTTTCATGTAAGCGTTCATCCCTGGGCATAAACCCATACTCAGTTTCTAACCCAACTATTCTTGGCTTCATATGCATTATTTAGTCAAAAAAGCTTATAAGCCTTTTTATCTTCCCCACTAAAGGATAACAACATATAGCTAAAGTCTAACAAACAAATCCAAAAGATTATATGGAGCAAAATCATCTGAAGCCATGAAGCCTGATGGAAAAACTACTCAAAAATGAGTTTAACTGGTCAAAATCCAGAGATGAGTTGTTCAAAGAATGCAAGAGAAAATACTATTTTGACAAATATGGCTCCTGGGGCGGATGGGAATCTGCTGCCCAGGAAAAAGCAAGAAAGCTTTACCAGCTAAAACAGCTTGCTACAAGGCAGATGTGGCTTGGAAAAATTGTCCATGAAGCTATCAGGTATTTGTTAACAGAGCTTAAAGCAGAAAAAGCTGTTCCTCTAAATACCCTGCTTCTATTACTAACCAAAGAGCTGCAGGAAAGGTATGATTTTTCAGCATCAGGCTTATACAGAAAGTTTCCAAAGAAATCAGGATTAATTGAGCATGAGCATAAGACCACAATAACAGAAGATGAAAAAGAAGAGCTGTTCAGGCTTGCAGAAAAGTGTGTGACAAACTTTTACAATTCAGAGATTCTAAAAGAGATTAAGTCCGTGGATGTCTCAAAATGGCTCTCCATGGAAGAATTTCTTTCATTTGATTTTGAAGGGACAAAAATCTACCTGAGCATGGATTTTGTTATTAAAAACGGGGAGAATAAAATCATCATCTATGACTGGAAAACCGGGAAAGAAAGAGCTATGGATGTTGGGCTTCAATTAGCTTGTTATGCTCTTTATACTGCTCAAAACTGGGGGCTTGACCTCTCAAAAATCATAGTTAAAAGATACTATCTAAGCATTGACAAGCAAGATGAATTCCTTATTGATAACAAAACCATAGAGCATACAAAAGAGTATATAAGAACCAGCATAAAAGCGATGCAGGACATGCTTGCTGACAAGGAGAATAACATTGCTGAGGAAGAGAGTTTCCTGCAAACAGATGACTTAAGGAGATGCCTGAGATGCAACTTTAGAAGAATATGCAATTTGATTTAAGATAAGCCATCACCAGCCATCAAAACAATAGAAAGCTTTATAAAAAGTCCCATGCTTATTAAACCTATAGGGGAACGCGACCTGACGAAAACCATATACGCTCTGCGTTGGTATGGTGAGTAGGACTGACGGATGCACTTACCCTATGCTTATTTTTAAGGGGTTTACTTAGGCTCATGCTTTAATCTCTCAATATTTAGCAAGGTATCAAGAACAAGGCTTGTCCTATATTCAAAAGTGCCTTTCTTTAATTCGCTTTCTCTTACTACTTTGATGGTTTTTCCATTAATAATATTAACTAATCTCTCAAAATTGGAATATTGCTTGTTATCCACAGAAATGAAAACAAGGCTGTTATCATGCTTTTTCAAGAACTCCAAAACATCTGAATATATCTCGGGGTGTTTGTTGTCCTTCTGATTTTAACTTTTAGCAGATATGATAAAACTTTATTTTTCTCAATAACCTTCTTAATTGCTTGGATATACGCAGATTTATGTTTTATTTCTCTATAATGGGCAAACTTTGAAATTTTAGGGAGAAATTTTTTAATTGTCTTATTTTCAGCAATCAGATAGCCTAAAAAGCTTTCTGAATAATCTATGAAGATGTAATAATCAAATGGTTTCATGTTGTGCTTAAGGGTTTTTTGCTTTAAAAATCTGACCCGCGTGGTTGTCTTTTGTCCATTGTCTGGAATATACATTTTGCAGAATACATTTTATCGGTAGCTGTTTTATCCAGGCTTCTTCTCTCTCTTTGTTACAAAGGGCATAAATGCAGGAAATTTTTAATGGGAAGCAGGAAAACCACCCCTAACCATGGAAGCATAAAACAAAAAGCTTAAATAGCATTACGCAATATTACGCAATATGGAAATAGTGGCCAAAATAAGCAAGGGAAGCAAAATGGACCAGGTATACCTGCCCAAAAAAAGAAATGGGTTTTATACAGGCAGCTATGTCATTCTAAAGCCATTGGAAGCTGAAAAGCCAGAAGAAAAGCCTTATTTTTACAACATAACAAGCATTGAGCCTATTAAACTAAGGCTTGTTCTTGAAATAATGCAGATTATAGAAAAAGAGCTTCAAAGCTATGAAAATATCATCATTACAGGCTCTTTTTTAGAGCCAGGCTTTCATTTTAATGATATAGATGTTTTAGTCATAAGCAATAATGGAATGCATGAATCCTCCCTGAAAAAAAGCCTGGAAGAAAAAACCAGGGTTAAAATCCATCTTATTATGCTAAGCCAAGCTGTACTCATGCAGGGGCTATCAACAGACCCCCTTTACCAGATGATGATGAGCAAAGCCATAGCCAAGAAAAGAATGATTTATCATACTCAGAGAAAGCCTGATTATAAGCTGCTTGACCTGCATCTTCTGAAAAGCAGACCCTTAATAGCCAATTTTGATGCCCTTAATGGTGAGGAAAAGTATGGCCTTACAAGGAACATGCTGGCAATCTCCCTTTTTCTCCAGGACAAAAAAGTGAGCAAAGCATCCATTGACAACGAGATAAAGCAGGTTTTCCACATCAAAGATGTTATGGAAATAAAGCAAAACACGCTTAATAAGAAAAAATTTCTGGGGCAGTACAAAAGAGTATACAGCTCAATATTTAACCATGTTATGGATGGTGTAAATCATGGCTCAAAACAGAAATAAGCTTATTGAGCTGTTTATAGGAAATCTCTCCAATGCAGTTCTTCACAGCATGCTTGAAAAAGCAATAAGCAACAATGAGCTAGCAGGCCGTTACAGGCAAGAGCTTATAACAAGCCTAAGCATAGCTAAGAAATACAGGGAGAAGATTAATCCTCTGCATGAGCCTCTTCCTTCAAAAGATAAGGAGTATATTAAGGATAAAGTAATAAAAAAAGTAAAAGCAGGGTTAGCAGTAAGAAAAGCAAAAGGCTGTAAACAACCCTCACAGCAAGCTGTGGGGCATTATCCCTGAGCTTTGCCTCAGTTCATCATCACAAGATGCTTTGGCATCATCACTCGGAATGTATGGCTGGTTTACATCAGCCGAAACATTCTCTCGTATAGAGGAATG
>DATDYH010000008.1:0-5340 GCA_035289045.1 Candidatus Nanoarchaeia archaeon | reverse complement strand
CATTCCTCTATACGAGAGAATGTTTCGGCTGATGTAAACCAGCCATACATTCCGAGTGATGATGCCAAAGCATCTTGTGATGATGAACTGAGGCAAAGCTCAGGGATAATGCCCCACAGCTTGCTGTGAGGGTTGTTTACCTTAATTTAACACCTTTTGCTAATATTCTCTTTATCCCTTCAGGGTCATATGTCCACATAATGCATCCATCTTTGTCAATTATAATCTTTCCAGACTGCTCTAAATAGTCAAGAATAACAAGGAAAGTCTGGTACATCATCTTCCTGGGCAGCTTATTCCACAGCTGGTATTTTCCGCATTCCTGGCTGTATTTCTGTATAGCCCTCTCTACCATAATCACAGATTCTAAAGTCGGGCTATGTAAAAGGGTTTGTTTCATCTTATATAACTATATATAATAAAGGTATATAAGCTTTTCTGTTAAACCACCAGCCCAACACTCTGCACATCAGCTACTTTCTTTATTCTTGTTATAACCTCAGCCAGTTCATCCATATCATTAAAATGCATCCTGAACTCGCATGCAGCATCCTTTTTGTTGTAAGTGTAAGCTTTTGCAGCAATAACATTCTTTTTTAGCAAAGCCATTGTATTTGAAATGTCAGCAAACAAGCCAATTCTGTCATAAGCAATCACCCTAATTGTTATCTCGCCATCAATCTCTTTTTTCCACCAGGCATCTACTTTTCTTTTTCCACTCTCTTTTTTCTTAAGCAAAGCCCTGCACCCTTTGTTATGAATCATAACTCTCCCGCTTTTTGCAGCCAATCCAACAAGCTCCTCCCCAGGCAAAGGATTGCAGCATTTTCCAAGATGCACAACGCATTTTCCAAGCCCAGTCTCCACTAAACTTTTCCTGCTCTCATCACTGCTTAGCTCCCTGAATCCCCCTGCAGGAATCTTCTGGATTAGGCTTAAAGCATGCCTTATTTTTTCAGCAGCCCTTTGCGATTTAACAAACCCCAGCCAGTCTCTTGCAGGCATCACCCTGTTCTTGTCTATAACAACCTCAACAACATCCCCGCTGTTCAGCATATGCCTTAAGCTGACAAACTTGTCATTAACCCTTCCCCCAATGCACTTGTTCCCTAAATCAGAATGCACAGCATAGGCAAAATCAACAACACAGCTTCCAGCAGGCAGCTCAACAACATCCCCTTTTGGGGTAAACACATAGCTTCTGTCCCCAAAAATATCCTTCATCAGGCTTTTCATAAACTCCTCTCCAGAAACACCTTTGTAATCAAGCATCTGCTTTACCCAGCCAAGCTTTTTATCAAAGCCCTTTTCCTCCCTGAATCCCTTATACCTCCAGTGCGCAGCAATTCCTTCATTAGCAATATCATCCATCTCTTTTGTCCTTACCTGCACCTCAACCATCTCCCCATCATCAGTTACAGCAACAGTATGCAGGCTTTGGTATAAATTCTCTTTAGGCCTTGCAATATAATCTTTGAACTTCCCTGGCAAGGGCTTCCACATTCCATGAATAACTCCTAAAACACAATAGCAGCTCTTTACATCATGAACAATGCACCTTAACCCAATTAGGTCATAGATTTCCTCAAATTTCTTGCTTTTCTTCTGCATTTTCCTGTAAATGCTGTAAAAGTTTTTTGCTCTCCCGGAAATATCAACAACCTTAATCTTATTCTTTCTTAAAGCATCACCCAGTTCCCTTCTCAGCTTATTAATCTCCAGCTCTCTTTGCTTTCTTGTCTTTGCAATCTTCTCATTAAACTCATTAAACAATCCAGCATGCAGCTCTTTAAAAGCCAAATCTTCAAGCTCCCATTTAATATCCGCAAGCCCTAGCCTGTAAGCAAGCGGGGCATAAAGCTCAATAGTCTCCAAGGCAATTCTCTTCCTTCTCCCCTCTTCCAAAGAAGCTAAAGTCCTCATGTTATGCAGCTTGTCAGCCAGCTTTACAAGCACAATTCTTATGTCCCTGGCAGTTGCAAGCAGCATCTTTTTCATGCTCTCAGCATTGTATTTTTCCCTGCTCTTCTCTTTTAATCCTTTAATCTTGCTCACGCCATCAACAATTTCAGCAATCTCACAGCCAAAATCTTTTTTCAGGGCATCATAGCCATAGCTTGTATTTTCAAGAACATCATGCAGTAATCCAGCACAAACAGCCATGTCATCCAGCTTAAGCTCAGCAATTATACAAGCAGTCTCAAGAGGATGTACAATATAATCCTCTCCAGATTTTCTTTTCTGCCCTGCATGCAGCCTTTTGCTTGTTTCATAGGCTTTTTTAACCAGCTCAAAATCAGCATTTTTATCATAGCTTCTAATCTTCTTAACCAGCCTGTTTATGCCCATAGCCCAATAAATACGCTATAATTTATAATCCTTTTCCAAAATTCAATAGCCTTAAAAAACCACCTTCCAAGTTACTTTTATGCGCTATTTAAGGCACGAGCAATTACTGGGAAAACCAGCTCAAAAAAAGCTCCAGAAAAAGACAATCACAATAGTTGGCTTAGGAGCATTAGGAACAAATACAGCTTCTTTATTAGCAAGGGCAGGGCTCAACCTAAAACTAATTGACTTTGACAATGTTGAACTCTCAAACCTCCAGAGGCAGTCTTTATATGATGAACAAGGCATAGGCAAGCCAAAAGCAGCAGTATCAGCATCAAAACTAAAAAAAATAAACTCAGAGATTAAAATAAAAGCTTTTAATGAAATCCTGAGCAGCAAAAACCTTAAGCTTCTTAATTCTGATTTAGTCATAGACTGTACAGACAACATGACAACAAGATTTTTAATCAATGATTATTGCTATAATAATATTCCATGGGTTCACTCAGCAGCAATCCAGCATACAGGAGTAGTATTTAACATTCTCCCAAAAAGGCCCTGCTTAAGATGCCTGTACAGGAAAAACACAGACATAGATATGTGCTCCAGCTTAGGAGTAATCAATACCCTTCCATCAGCAATAGCTTCAATAGCAGCAACCCAGGCAATCAAAATTCTGCTCAACAAAAGCCCTGAAGAAAAGTTAATAAGGCTTAATATCTGGAACAATGAGATAGAAAAAATAATTGTCAGGAAGCAATGCCCAAAATGCCAAAGGTCTTTATAGAAAAAATAAACAAAACAAAGCATGTAAAAGCCAGCACCATGCAGCAGCTAATTGCAAGCCTAAAACTAAATCCAGAAGAGGTTTTGACAATCAGGAACAATGAATTAGTAACCCTAGACACAAAACTATCAGAAAAAGACTCAATAAAAATTCTTTCTGTAATCTCAGGTGGTTAAAAACTAAATAACATGCCCTGCAAAAATTGTAAGGAAAAGCCAGTAATTCAGTTAACAAATAATCCGAGAAAGCTCTGCAAAACCCATTTTATAAGATATTTTGAAAAAAAAGCATTATACACCATCAAGAAATTCAGTCTGATAGCCAAAAATGACAAAATTCTCATAGCACTCTCGGGCGGCAAAGACTCAACAGCCCTGCTTTACTTATTAAACGAGCTAAGTAAAAATAAAAAGCTCTTTTCAATAGAAGCAATCTTAATTGATGAAGGAATAAAAGGCTACAGGGACAAAACAAAAAAAGATGCAATAGCTTTCTGCAAAAAAGAGAGTATTAAGCTCTATATCTTCTCATACAAGCAGGAATTTGGCTTAACTCTTGATGCCATGCTAAAGCATTCAAATCAACAGCCCTGCACACTATGCGGTGTTTTCAGGAGATACTTACTAAACAAGTATGCAAGAAAATTAGGCTTCAATAAGCTTGCAACAGGTCATAATCTTGATGATGAAGCCCAAAGCATTTTAATGAACCAGTTCAGGAGGAATAACTCAGCCTCTGCAAGATTAGGCCCTATAACAGGCATGCTTGAATCAAAAAATTTTATAAAAAGAATCAAGCCCTTCTATCTTCTGACAGAGAAAGAAACCGCAGCTTACTCTTTTCTAAGAGGTTTTTCAATAACCTTTACAGAATGCCCTTATGCTTCGCAAGGCTACAGGTGGGATGTAAGAATCTGGCTCAACACTATTGAGTCAAAATACCCAGGCACAAAGCATTCTGTCATAGCTTCATTTCTTGAAACTCTCCCTCTGCTAAAAGCCCATTACAAAGCATCAGCAAGCTTAAACTCCTGCATAACTTGTAAAGAGCCAACCTCAAAAAACATTTGCCAGGCTTGTATTTTATTAAAGGAGCTAAAACATGTATAATCATATAGCACCCTCCTACAACACTCTTCATAAAGAAGAGCAGCTCAAAAAGCTCACAATCATCAAAAAGCACATTAAGCTCCTCCCCCCATTATTAGACCTAGGCTGTGGCACAGGCATAAGCACTAATTATTTCAAGATTAAATCAACAGGAATTGACAACTGCAAAGCAATGCTCAGGGAAGGAAAAAAGCACTACAATAATCTAATCTACGCACATGCTGAAAAACTCCCATTTAAAGATAAGTCCTTCAGCACAATAATTTCTGTAACAGCTTTCCACAACTTCAGCAACATGGAGCTTGCTTTAAAAGAAATTAAAAGAGTCAGCAAAACCAATAATATAGCAATCTCTTTCTTAAAGAAGTCAAAAAAACTCCAGGATTTCAGAACCCTGCTAAAGAAATACTACAAGTTTAAGGAAATTGAAGAAAATAAAGATATTATTTTTATAATCACAAAAATCCTCTAGACCCGCCATCATATCTTTCCCTTTTTTCATAAGGCTCAGGCCTGTTATTCCTTCTTGATGCTGAACCATCTCCATCCTTTGTTCGCTGTAAATACTGCTCCCTGAAACCCTTGGCATCCTCAGGATTGATTGGCTTTGAATAGAACAATCTTTTTCTCGGTATTTCCCTGTCCCTTGTCTTTCTTATTCTCTCAGCAACCCTGCCAGCTTCTTTTCTCTCCATCCCTCTTAGTCCTTCATAATAATTCTCTGTTCTTTTTTTGTAAACATAAAACCCGATCAGGCATCCCATAAGCACCCCAATAACAGCAACATACATCCATGGATTAGTAGCTTTTTCCTCACCAACAACATTCCCGGTTAACTGGTCACCCAATTTCCCAAAAAAGTTTCTTCTGTCTTCAATATTAACAACCCCAAGGTCATATTCCTTTCCAGCAACATAAACTTTAACCTTTTTCTCTCCATGGAACCTATCCAATTTAATAGTATAGCTTTCATTTAGCCCAAGCTTTAATGGCTGGTTTAAAGCCTCTTCATCAACCTTGACAGCAACGCTTCCATCAAAATCAATATTCCCAATATTCCTTAAAAAAACATCCTGCCCGGCTAAAGCAACAGACAGGTTGCCAACCTCTTTA
>DATDYH010000007.1:0-14859 GCA_035289045.1 Candidatus Nanoarchaeia archaeon | reverse complement strand
TTTTTTATATAAACTTAATCAATGCATTCCATGCCAAAAATCTTCCTTAGCAAAGGGTCAAGGTTTACTTTCCCTAAACCAAGTGAAACCTCTTCAAGCCTCTTGCTTAAAGCACCAGCATAATTCTCTAATCTTGATGCTAAATCATCCTCCTCACCACCAGAGCCAAACCTAGCAGTAAATTCACCCTCTAAATCAACACTAGGCAGCTGTGATAAATCCCTAGTTGGTGAAGGTTTAATATACTTCAATAACTCATCACCAGGGCAGGCACTGCTCAATCTCTGGTATAAACTACCAATTTTAAAATATAATCCAAATAACTCATTTTCAGTAGCCATAACTCAGTTATAATCCACTTGTTTTTAAGCATTTATCCTCTGCAATAATTATTTAGCAAACCACTATTCCAAGAGTAATAATCCAGCCATTACCAAAACCCCAATCAGGGCAATCCCCTTCATTAAGCCAGCCGTATAATCCTACCTCTTAAAGCATCAGCATAATTCTCTAATCTTGATGCTACAGGATCTTCTTTACATACAGGATCTTCTTTACAATCAGAGCCAAACCTGTCATTAAACTCCCCGGCTAAATTCCACCTAGGCAAACTTAATAATGCCCCCACCAATGAATACTCAGCAAATCTCAACAAATCATCACCAGGGCAAAGGTCTTTTAATTGAGGATACAGCTTATTAATATCCCTATACACATTAGTTAACCTTTCTCCGCTATCAGCCATAATTCAGTTATAATCCACTTGTTTTTAAGCATTTATCCTCTGCAATAATTATTTAGCAAACCACTATTCCAACAGCAATAACCCAGCCATCACCAAAACCCCAAGCAGGAACACTCCAATCTGGGCAATACTTTTCCCAAGCATTGTCTCTTCATGCAATTCAGGAATCAAATCACTTCCTGCAATATACAAGAAAGTCCCTGCTGCAAAAGGAATCAGGAAACTTGTTAAATCTTTTTGGATTAAGAACACAGTCAAGGCACCAAGAACAGCGCATAAAGCAGAGAGAAAATTAAACAGCAAAGCCATCTTTTTTTTAAACCCAGAATAAAGCAATACTCCAAAATCCCCTAATTCCTGCGGAATCTCATGAAAAATAACAGCCATTGTTGTTGCAATCCCAACAGGAAAACTTACAAGATAGCTCCCAGCAATAATCATCCCGTCAATGAAATTATGCACCCCATCACCAATAAGGTTCATATAAGCCAGGCTCTTTATATTTTTCCTGTTAACCCTGCAGTCCATGTTATGGCAGTGATGCCAATGAACAACCTTCTCAACAATAAAAGAGAACACTATCCCAGTAATCACATATAATGCAACTTTTAATCCAAAGCCCTCTTCAGCAGCCTCAGGCAGTAAATGCAGGAACACATCACCCATTAAAGCTCCAGCAGAGAATCCAACAAAGTAAAGCAGTATTTTCTTTAAAGTCCCTTCTTTAATCCACAAAACAAGCACCCCTATAAGCGACAGCAGGCTTACTACTATTACACTCAACAATGAATAAAAAATCTGGGTATGCATTAGCTAAACTAAGAATAAGCTGTATATAAATATTACCTCTCTCCTATCTTAAAGATGTGAAAACCCCATCCATCTTATTTTTAACCATAGCTGTCTTAATCTTCATAACTTCCTGCACCCCAAATAACACCCCAACATCATCAGCAGTCTACATTCAGGAAGAGCAGCAAGAGCAGCAAAACCACCAAGGCCCTTTTTTAGTAACAAAAGTCATAGACGGAGATACAATAGAAATAAACACAACAGCAAAAATCAGGCTCTCAGGCATCAACACCCCGGAAACCGGAGAATGCTATTACCAGGAAGCAAAAGACTTTCTCTCGCAATTAATCATGGCAAAAGAAATCTACCTGGAAAAAGACATCAGCAATAAAGACAAGTATGGCAGGCTGTTAAGATATGTTTACATTAATAATAACCTTGTTAATGGCATCCTTGTTGAGCAAGGCTATGCAAAAGTCTATGATTATTACCAGAACGATACTTCACGCTATTATCAATTAAAAAGAATTGAAGACACCCCAAAAACCAGCCAGTTAGGATTATGGGTATGCCCAGACAAACCCTGCCTTTACATAGGAAGCAAAAACTCAAAAAAATACTACCAGCCAGGCTGCAAATACGCTAAAAGAATTAAACAAGAGAACCAGCTCTGCTTTATTTCAGAAGAAGAAGTAAAATCCATGATAAAGGGAAATTGCTAAGATTTTTAAAATCCATTTCTTTCTAATAATCATGCAAAAGCAGTCAATCATCACAATTTTAGCCTTATTATTCCTCTTAGGCATAGCAACCTCAGCATATCTTTTAAAGCTCCACTACTCTCCAGGCCAGTCATCCTTTTGCAACATTTCACCATCATTAAACTGTGATGCGGTAAACCAGAGCAAGTATTCATTATTCCCCCCAATAATTGGCATCCCAGTAGCTTTTCTAGGCTTGCTTAATTTTCTTATATTACTGTTAGCTGTTTTATTGCTCCAGAGAGGAAAAACATTTTTCATATTCAAAGAAAAAATTGACATGCTTGTTTTAACAGAGTTCCTTTATTATGCTTTATTCTCAAACTTATTTTTTGCTCTCTACCTTATTTACATAGAGGCATTCATCTTAAACACATTCTGCATTCTCTGCTTACTATTAGATGCAATAATCATCATCTCCCTGATGCTTGCATATAAATTAAGAAAGAGCCTAATTTCACACTCTTAGTTTCTTTTCCCTGAAAGCTTTTTCACATTCTTAGTTTCTTTATTTTCCGAGGTTTTTTTCCACTAATCTGTCTTTGACAGATGGTGCACCAAGTTTGCATAAGCAAACTCTGTGTTTACAAAGAAAAAAAGCTCACTCATAATGCAAAGCACTAACAGGGCTTAATTTAGCAGCTCTCATTGCAGGCAGGGTTCCAGAAGCAATCCCAACCAGGAAAGCAAACCCTAATCCAAATAAAATAATCCATAGCTTAACAGGAATCTTTAAGATTCCATAACCAGCCTGGGCAGCAGCAATCTCAACAATCTCTCCAAGCCCAACACCAATCCCAACCCCAATCAATCCCCCAACTAATCCAAGCAACCCGGATTCAAGCAGGAAAATCATTAATATGTCATTTTTATGCGCCCCAATGCTTTTCATCACCCCAATCTCTTTTGTCCTTTCCAGAACACTTGTATACATAGAGTTCATAATCCCAATCCCACCAACAACCAATGAAATAGCAGCAATCCCAATCAGCACAATCTGTATAACCCCAAGAACATTATTAATCTGCTCTGCAATCTGTGCAGCAGTCATAACCTGGTAGTTCTCATCATCTCTTGCTTTTTTCAAAGCCCTCTCGCTTCTGTCTTTTAAAAGTTCAATATTGCTTCCTTCTTTTGCCTGGGCGATTATCACATCAACCTTGTCAGGCTCATCAAAAACCTCCCTGTAAGCCTCTAAAGGAATATTTATCTGGTTATCATCCTGCTGGCTCCCAATCTCCTTTAAGATTCCAATAACAGTAAAATCCTCCCCATTTACCATAATCTTGCTTCTTAATCTTACTTTTTTGTCAAACAGCTCATCAGCAACTCTTGCCCCAATAACAGCAACCTTTTTCTCACCTTCCCGTACATATCTTCCTTCAGCAAGCTCGGTCCCAACATCAGCGAACATGCCTTCAAACTCCTTGGAAGGCACCCCAACAATATAAGTGAACTTTATCTTATTGCTAAACTCAACCTCAGAAGTGGAATAAATAGAGGGGATAACATACTTGAAATCAGCAATCCTCTCAAGAGTATCAACATCCTTCTCAGTTAACCCATTTGCAGAAGTCCCCGGACCCTGAAATCCCTTGGCACTTATTAATAGCCGGTCAGCCCCAAAAGTAGCAAACTGCTCCTCAATACTGCTCTTCAGCCCCTGGCTTACAGATATTAAGGCAATTATAGCAGCAACCCCGATTATGATTCCAAGCACAGTAAGCAGGCTTCTTAGTTTCCTGTGCAGCAAATTGCTCACTGCAAACCTTGCATAATCTTCTATCATCCTAACTCCCCCCCCAGCAAAGGGCATTATCTTACCTGCCCATCTTCCTTGAGCATTTTTTTTAATCTTCCGGGCAGGATCTTAAGATTCCTCCATCTAAACCAGAGAACAAACCTTGCAATATGCACAACAGTTCTTTTTCCAGCATGCATCAAGGAATTGCCAATGCTCATCTTATGCCTTAATCCTTTGAACACATGATAAACAAAAACTATCCCAATTATCAGGAAGATTAACTGCAAAACCCCAAACCCAGGCTTCTCCAGGCCATAATCAGCAGCCTGGCTCCCGGAATATGTTTTCATCCCAAGCTCAACCTTCTCATTAAACTCTTTATTATAAGCATCTTTATAGCTCACTCCAAAAAGCAGTTGAGGATTGCTCTTTTCAACATGAATCTTAAAGCTGGCAGTTTGAAAATCATCAGGGTCAAGGTTTCCAAGATAAACCTTCTCAGTTGATATTATTTTATAATCATCGCTTTTCATCATCTCCAGGTTAATGAACTTAACTTCAGAAGGCCCAATATTGCTTACAGAGATAATAACCTCCCCAGTCCCCCCTTTCTTGTACACTTTTGATTCATCAATATTGTAATCAAGCTCAGGCGCTGAATATATAAGCAGCCCAATGCTGTCATTCCTGCTGAATTTATTATTCTGGTCATCAAGATAGGTTAGCACAACAGGCACTCTGTAAGGCTTTGATTCTGCATTAGTATCAGCAATCACTTTAAACATAACATTAGCCTCCTGCCCCGGGCTTAGCTGCAGTATTCTTCTCTCAGAGCTTGTTTCAAGCGGGGTAAATGGGGTCCCGCTTAAGTCCATCTTAACCGCAACATCCCTCATAGATGAAGGCGCAGCATTCTTAATCCCTAATATTAGCTCTGCCTGCGCTCCAGCAGGAATCTTCTCAGGGCTGGACTTTAAAGATGCAATTGCCAAAGTGCTCTCAATCGTCCTCACATTGATGCTTAAATATCCCTCACCCTCAAGATTTGCCTCACTCTCAGAGGAATACCTGAACCTTAACCTATTAACACCATCAGGAGCATCAGGGGCAACTCTAATCCTGTAAGTAACATCTCTTGCCTCGCTCTCAAGAAGGGTTCCCAGGTCCCTTGCATAGCTCTCTGATTCAATAACACTAAACGGGTATTCTTTAATCATCTCTATCTTTAACCCCTTAATAGCATAATTCTGCCTTGAAGCAGACGATACTGATTGTGCCCTGATTTTTAAGTCAAAAACTTCTCCAGGCCTTACAGGGTCAGGCAGCTGGCTTACAAGGCTTATCTTCAGCTTATTCCCTGGAAAAGTGATGCTTGAGCCAGCATCCACCATGCCAGCAAAGCCAAATATTAACATCCCGATTAAAACAACCAAAATTATTTTTTTCATGCTCCAACCTTCCCATCTATTAAGTGAATAACTCTCTCAGCATAACCCGCTAATTTCTCATTATGCGTAATCATAATAATTGTTTTCTTCTCTTTTTTATGCAGCTCGCTCAGCATTTTAATTACCTCACTTTCTGTTTTGCTGTCAAGATTGCCAGTAGGCTCATCAGCAAGAATGACTTCAGGGTCATTAGCCAGCGCCCTTGCTATTGCCACTCTCTGCTGCTGCCCTCCGGATAACTGCAAAGGCCTGTTCATCATCCTGTCCCCCAAGCCAACCTGCTTAAGCAAAAACCCAGCCCTCTCCCGCCTTTTATCAGCAGGCACACCCTGGAAAACCATTGGCAGCATTACATTTTCCATAGCACTCATGCTTGGTATTAAGTTAAAAGACTGGAATATAAACCCTATCTTTTTTCCCCTTATTGTTGCCAGATGCTCTTCTGAAAAATGCGCAATATTCTCGCCATCAAGGAAAATGCTACCTTTTGTTGGCGTGTCCAAGCATCCAATATGGTTCATGCAAGTGCTTTTTCCGCTTCCTGATTTTCCAAGCACAGCAACGAACTCCCCTTTTCTGACAGCAAGATTCAGCCCTCTTAATGCAGGTATTTCTATCTCACCAACATGATAGATCTTCCACACATCCTTTAATTCAATTATTTTCTTGCTCATGCTTTTCTTCAATTTATCTTTTTTAGCTCTTTTGTCGCCCTTTGCAGTATTTTTTTTATTCTCTTCCCCTCTTTAATACACTTCTTGCCAATATATAATCTTAACACCTCTTTCTTCAGCTCAATCATATCTTTTGTCAGCATGCCTAAAGGAAGCTTTCCCCTTCTTAATTCTTCAAATGCGTTCATCACCCCACTCTCAAACCACTTATCTTCATGCATATATATCCTGCTAAACAACTTTAGGTTCTGCATTAGCTTGTCAACAACTTTCCCGGTTTCATCTAAAGCTTTCTTAGCTTCTC
The DNA here is from genome assembly GCA_035289045.1 of Candidatus Nanoarchaeia archaeon. Classification (GTDB taxonomy): domain Archaea; phylum Nanobdellota; class Nanobdellia; order SCGC-AAA011-G17; family GW2011-AR20; genus DATDYH01. Next base: position 8,391 of record DATDYH010000007.1, on the reverse strand, counting down.
TGCTTCCTTCAGGAGTTAAAGAATACACCTTCTTTTTTCCATCTATTCTAATAACAACTTTTTTGCTCTTTGCAAGCCCCTCCAGCACAGGATACATGCTCCCCGGGCTTGGCTTCCATCCACAACTCTCATAAATGGCTTTCATTAAATCATAGCCGGAATGCGGTTTTTCCTGCAGTAGTTGAATAACAATATACTTTAGATGCATCATTTCCGATATATCGGATTAGTAATATATAAGCCTTTTGTTAGAACTCAATAAGAACTATCCTACCTTTGCAGGTTTGTGCAGGGATGAGGGGAGGCAGTCGCAATTAATTATATTTAAACCTTGCGGGGTTGAAAATGGGCAGCCATTCCATAGAAAGCTTTATAACCACCAGCAATACTTCTCGCAATGGGGGTGCTAAAAAGATGGTTATGAAAAAATCAATGAGAAGAGAAGAAGACACTAAAAAAAGGAAGGCTATAGACGGGGAGGAGGAAGACCTAGATGAAGATGACGATGACGAAGACATGGATGAGGATGAAGATGATGACGATGATGACGATGATGAGGATGAAGATGATGATGACGATGATGACGAAGAACCTGAAGAAGAGGCTGCCGAAGGCACAGATGAATAATTCTTAATCCTGTTTTTATTTTTTTATTTTTCCCTCTTTTTCTTTATTTTACTTTATTCAATATCTTTAAATATCCTGTTCTTTCTATAAATCTTATGTGGGAGTGGCGGAGTGGTCAAACGCGGCAGATTCAATATTGAGAAGCCGAACCTCAAGTTTGCCATGAGTCAGCTGTTGGCTTAGTGCCTACGCAGGTTCGAATATAATGGCTACCAGCGTTGCCATTATCAGCCCAATGCAATTATTGGGCAAAGAAAATCCTGTCTCCCACATTTTTTATTAAAATAATCCTTTGGAACACAAATCTTTATAATCATCTAAATCCTCACTCTTTTATGGCATTAAAATCAATCCAGGATGATGTAGACAAGTGGACAGCCCAGTTCACCCCTCAATACTGGCAGCCTCATGAAATCCTCGCAAGATTAATTGAAGAAACAGGAGAACTTGCAAGGGAAATCAATCATCTTCATGGTCCCAAAAAGAAAAAAGCTTCTGAAGATATTAAAAGCCTGGAATGTGAAATTGGAGATATAATTTTTACACTATGCTGTCTTGCTAATTCTAAAAGCATAAATCTTGATAATGTCTGGAAAGAAATAATGGATAAATGCTATCAAAGAGATAATACGAGGTTTAAACGAAAATAGCAAGTAAAATGACAGAAGAAATAAAAAAACCAGGTGTTGGATTTGGAGTGATGATTCTCAAAGACAATAAACTCCTTCTTGGGAAAAGGCATCCAGACCCTGAAAAAGCATCAAGCCTGTTGCATGGAGAAGGAACCTGGACCATGCCAGGAGGAAAGCTCCATTTTGGAGAATCATTTGAGCAGGGAGCAATAAGAGAGGTAAACGAAGAAACAGGATTGGATGTAATCTCATCAAAAGTAATAAGCATTTCAAATGATATTGTCTCAGATGCTCATTTTGTTACAATCGGATTATTATGCAGCAAGTTTAAAGGCCAGCCAAGAGTAATGGAGCCTGATGAAATCACAGAATGGCAATGGTTTCCAATCAATCAGTTGCCAGAACCAATCTTTCCACCATCTGAAAAAGTATTAAAAAATTACTTGGAAAAGAGGTTCTACAATTACTAAAACCCAACCTGAGGAGCAATCTCACTTCCAGCCTCAGCCTCAAACATGGTCTTTAACCCAAACCCAAACATGCCAGCAACAATGTTTGAAGGGAACTTTCTTATTTTAAGATTGTAGTTTTTAACCGCTTCATTAAAGCCATCCCTTTCAACCTTAATCCTGTTTTCTGTCCCTGCTAATTCATCCTGCAAAGACAAAAAGTTCTCATTAGCCTTCAGGTCAGGATATTGCTCAACAATCACCAACAATCTTGACAAAACACTATTCATTGAGCCCATTGCAGCCTCAATCTCAGCAGGATTTGTTGCAGCATCAATATTCACTTTAGCCTGCCCTGCCTCGCTTCTTAATTCAGTAATCTTTGTCAGGGTAGCAGCCTCATGGTTCCTAAAGCCTTTAACAGTCTCCACTAAATTAGGTATCAAGTCAGCCCTTCTCTGATAAGCTGTCTGGACATTCCCCCATTTCTGGTTAACATTCTCATCAGCATTGACTAATCCAGAGTGCATGCCCCAGAATGAAAGTAACAGGATAACAATTACAGCACCAACCCCGATTAGCCACCAATGGGAGTTTTTTAGTTTCATGTTTATTTGGTTTTTTTACTTCTTTTTAAGATTTTGCTTTCCCTCTCCAAAAGCAACCAGCTTGTCAATCTCCTTGTCATCCAGCCAGATGCCCCCGCATTTCCTGCAGTGGTCAATAACAACATCCCCTTTTTTTAGCTTCTTCATATCAACATCACATCTAGGGCATTGCAAAATCCCCTCTTTGCCCCCAGCATTATTTTTTTTCTTCCAAAATTTTAAGCACATTTTTCCTCCTTTACCATCCCCCACTAGCCCCACCACCACCAAATCCCCCTCCGCCAAAGCCTCCAAATCCCCCAGAGCCACCTCTAAATCCAGTCCTCATCATGCTCCCTGCAATAGCACCAGCAACAAATAACCTGTCCTTTTTATCAGTTTTTGTTTTCTTAGCCTCAATAACAAACACAACCACCATAACAGCTATTATAAGCCCTAATACCCCAAAGATTAAATAAACTCTTTTTGCATCCACTACCTCTTCCTCATAATACTTAGGGTCATTCAGTATCTTAATCACTTCATTAACAGCATTGTTAATCCCTGTAAAGTAATCTCCTTCTTTAAAAGCAGGAACAATTTCATTTCTCCCAACTCTCCCTATTTTAGCATCATTTAATACAGGCTCTAACCCTCTTCCAACCTCAAACCTGTATTTCCTGTCCTCAACAGCAACCAGCAATAGCAGCCCATTATCCCTCTCAGCATCACCAAGCTTCCCTTCAGCAACCTTGTAAGCAAACCCTTCAATATCCATCCCATCAAGGCTTTTTATAGTAACAACAGCAATCTGGGCTGTTTTATTGTCATACATCTCTTTCAGCATAGCAGAGATAACCACTTCCTGCTCATCACTCAAAACATTAGCATAATCATTCACAAACCCGTTTAATTTTACATCTTCTGGTTTTTCAGCAATTACAATAGGCAGTAATAAAAAAACAAACAGCAGGATATATAACTTTTTCATAATACAACTAAAAGTCCAAGATATAAAAAACTATGCAATTAAACATTCTTGCTTATGGTTGTTAGTTACAATTGAGAATCTGTTCTAAAAATTTTGATGAAGGTTAGGATTTCAATACATTTATATCTTGCGTTATTTTTAATATTAAACATGCAACATCCAAATAAAAAGATAATGAGAGAACTTATTGAGTATACTAAAAAGAAAGGCAAAGGGAAAAATAATAGTTCTGGCTGTTTTATTGTGAAAGGAGATAAAGTAATATCCAAAGGAATATCAACAGTTGGAAGATATAAAGATCCAACAGCTCATGGCGAAATGAACGCTGTTAAAAAGATATGCAGAAAACAAAAAAATTATTATCTAAAAGAATGTTGGATTTATTCTACACAAATACCATGTCCTATGTGCACTTCTTTAATTGTTTGGGCTGAAGCAAAAGGAATTGTTTGGGGATGGGATGGAATGCATACATGGGGGAAGTTAAACATTGATCCTAAAATAATACTTAAAACAGCCAAAAAGAAGATTGAGATTTTTGGTAATTTTTTAGAAGATGAATGCCTGAAAATCAAAGGATATACCAAGAGATAATCCAAAACCGAAAAACTATCCAATCATCTCAGCCTTAATAATCTTAACCTCTTCAACAGGCCTGTCACCAGCACCAGTTTTCACTTTCCTGATGTTATCAACAACCTCCATCCCAGAAACAATCCTCCCAAAAACAGGATGCTTTCCATCTAAAAAATTATTATCAGCAAGATTGATGAAAAACTGGCTTCCTCCAGTATCAGGCCCAGAGTTAGCCATGGCAATCGTCCCCCTGTTATTCTTGTTATTGGCAGTAAACTCATCTTTTATCTTATACCCAGGGCCTCCCAACCCTGTTCCAGTGGGGTCCCCGCCCTGAATCATAAACCCGTCAATCACCCTGTGGAAAATAACCCCATCATAAAATCCTTTTTTAACCAGGGCTTCAAAATTCCCTGCAGTAACAGGCATATTCCTGTCAAGCTCAATTACAATCTCACCCATACTTGTTTTTAACAGCACCTTGCCATCTTTGCCCAGATTATTCTCTTTTTTAAAAAATAGCATATAACTCCCTCCTATGATGATTAATGTCAAGCCAGCAGCAACAGCTATCCACCATTCTTTTTTCATAAAACTAAGTTTTCAGGCTTAATTAAAAAGCTTTTGTTAAGCTCCAACCAGGCCTGAACCAAAAGAAAACTATTTAACCAGCCTTTACTTTCAATTCTCCATGACAATCAAAAAGCAATTCCAGGCCCTGAAAGAAAACTGGCTGTTAGTCTTGCTGGTTATAATCGTCCTGGCAGCAGTCTTTTTTACCAACACAAGCCCAGGCTTCCTAGGATTAAGCTCAGAATCAGATTATGGCACAGCTCAATACTCCACAGGCTTAGGCATGGCAAAATCATATTATCCCTTCCCAGCCCAGGATTTTGCACCAGAAATAAAAGACAGAATCATAACCAAATCATCCTCATTATCAATAGAAGCAAAAACAGGGAAATTTCAGGAAGCAGACACCCGGTTAAAAGCAATCATCCAGTCAACAGATTCTTACTTAATAAGCGAAAATATTAATTCTTATGATTATGGCAGCCGTAAATATTACTCAGGAAATTATAATATCAAGGTTGCAGCAAACAAATATTCATCAGTGATTGAGCAGTTAAAGAATCTTGGAGAAGTAACATCCTTTAATGAAAACTCAGATGATGAAACAGCCCAATACACAGGCTTAAAATCAGAGATAGAAGCTGAAAAATCCAGGTTATCAAGGTATCAGGAGATGTACAAGGAATCAGCAATAATAGCAGACAAAATCCAGCTGTCAGATAAAATTTTTGAGCAGGAACGCTTGATTAAAATGTATGGGGAATCCTTAACCAGCTTAAACAACAGGGTTACATATTCAGCAATCTACCTGGCAATAAATGAGAAGCAGTCAGCTTACTCAAATGTTGTCTGGGTTAAGTTCCCGGATTTAATAAAAGCATTAGTCAGCAGCATTAACTCACTGGCAAGCCTCTTATTCATCATCCTGCCCTGGGCAATTGCAATAGCAATTATCTGGATTATAATAAGATTGATAAGAAAATAATGCACGGAAAAGATCAGGTATGTCTTCTTCTCGCATCTTCAATAGCAGCTAATGCATAGACTAAGTCCTTTGCCAAATCCCTCATCTCTTTTTCAGGCAAGGGTTCATTAAGCAATGCACTTGCAATTATAGGAATGTCCATAACCCTTTTCTCCTGCAGATGATTATAAAACCCACCCAAGTTAAAATCTGAATAAAAAACAACAACATTGTAAGGTAGCCTCCCGGCTATGTTAACAGCTCTGTATTTTCCCTTTTCAAAATCGCTCATAAAATAATAAAATATGACAAAGCTTAAAAAATCAGTTATTTATTAATAATCATGCCACAAGCAAGCAAGGAATCAAAACCCGGCTTAATAGAAGCATTTGAGATGAATGTAAAGGCTGAAAGAATCATCCTCAGCTATGTCTGGCCTTTTTTCGTAATCTTACTCGTCCCTTTAGCCATTGTTTATAATTTTGACCCAGGCATTTCAGAGAGAAAGCTTATCATTCTGCTGGCAATTTCTGTAATCATGGGGATAATAGTTACTATTTTTCACTATCGCTATAAAAGGAGCCATTAAATGCCAGATTACATCCAGCTCTCAAGGAAAATTAAGCGAGGCCCTGCAATTATCCTCCCAAAAGATATTGCAATAATCATTGCTAATTCAAACCTGGACAAAGAGTCAAGAGTCTTGGATGCAGGCTCTGGCTCAGGAATTTTAACCTGCTTCCTCGCAAGGTTTGTTAAACGGGTTTATTCGTATGATAACAGGAAAGAATTCCTAAACATTGCAAAAGAAAATTCAAAGCTATTTGGATTAAAGAACATAACCTTCAGGCATAAAGATGTTTTCATGGAAATAAAGGAAAAAAACCTTGATTTAATCACACTTGATTTAAAAGAGCCTGAGAAAGCATTGGTTAATTGTCATAAGGCATTAAAGCTCGCAGGTTATCTTGCAGTTTATCTTCCAAACATCTCCCAGGTTCAGGACATGGTAAAAAAGCTTAATAAAAAATTCAAAATCATAAAGGTTGTAGAAACAATTGAGCGCCCATGGCTTGTTGAAGAGCAGAGATTAAGGCCAGAGCATTTCATTCTTGGCCATACTGGTTTTATTGCAATTTTAAAAAAAATCTAACATCATTAGCACCCTTCATCAATCTTCCCATCGCAGTCATTATCAAGCTTATCGCATTTTTCTTTTCCAGGGTTTTGGCAAACATTAAGCTGCTCATAGCTGATTGCAGGCTTAGAGCTTCTCTTCTGTTCACACTCCCCACCTTTTCCATAATTGAAATACTTAGCAAATTTAATGAAATCAGGGAAATTTACCTCACCATCATGGTTCAAATCATATTTTTCTTCCCAATCTTCATCCCCTTTTTGTAAATTATAATGCTTCGCAAAAGCAATAAAGTCTTTAAATTCCACGCATCCATTATTATCAAAGTCTGTGTCAAGTACAACCATTACATCTTCGCTTGAAGACACAGCAGGTTTATTGCTGGCATCATAACAACTCAAAGTGTATGTTTTGCTCCCATAACCACTGGGAATTATTCTTTCCACACCATTGCTGCTCTTAACCCCGGTCCATTCACCAGAAGCATTGCAATAAGCCACACCTTCACTGCTCCAGTTTAGGTTAAAAGCATCCCCCATACCAATCTGTTTTCTGTCAGCAGTTAATGCAAGATAAGCACAAGAGCCGAGATTGCATTGTTCAGTCTCATTATTCTCTCCAGCACACATATTTCCACCGCAAGCAGGAGCAGGATTATTGCATTCATGTGTCCTGGAAATTATTCCTGACCCACATAAAGCACTGCATGTTGTCCAATCCCTCCATACACTCCAGCCCCCATCAATAACAAGCCCTTCATCTATAGCACCATTGCAATTATTGTCAACTCCATCACAAACCTCAACAGCACCAGGATTAATCGTTTTATTCCTATCATTGCAATCCCCGCTTATTGTCACATATCCAGGCATCTCTCCCCTTGAAAGCACCTTATCTTTTTCATCCCCATAACCATCCCAGTCCCGGTCATTATAATATGTCGTAAATGGGATTGTAGGAGGGATAGTCGGAGTAGTTGGTGGGATTGTTGAAGCAGTAGTTGGGGGTATTGTAGGGGAGATTGTAGGTGGAATTGTTGGGGATATAGTTGGAGGTATAGTTGGAGGGATTGTTTGTAGGGTGGTTGATCCAACGCAAAGTCCGTTTACCATTTCATAAACATTTGGATTTGCATCATCGCAATCATTGCTGTTAGAAGAGTAACCATCCTGGAGAGCACACTTCATAACAGCAATCTTTGAAGAGCCATAATTGTCTTTGTCCACATCAATATAATACTGCCTCATTAACCCTTCACTAACTTCCCCATCGCAGTTATTATCTATCTCATCACATACCTCAACAGCACCAGGATTTACATCCCCATTAGCATCATCACAATCATCACTATTCTCAACATAATCAACCGGAGCATTACAAGCTAATGTGCTTATAATCTCGCTTCCATATCCATCCCCATCTCCATCCGAATAATAAGTATCCCCCACATATTCATCAATCTCACCATTGCAATTGTTATCCAGTCCATCACAAACCTCAGGTTGAGATTTGTCAGCAGTAGAACAAACACCCCATTCTCCAGGCCATAATCCAGCATTGCATGTCTTTGTCTGCACTCCACCAGAGCAGATGCCTAATCCACAACCCTGAGATTGCACTAAGTCATCATCAACCAAGCTATCGCAATCATTATCTAAATTATCACAAGTTTCATTCCCAGCCTCTACAGATTGGATGGTTATCCCCCAGTTCCCAGCATCACATCTCTCCAGCCCATATTCACATACTCCCACATCTGTGCTTCCATATTGCCTTGTCAAGTTCTCATCAATCTCGCCATTGCAGTTATTATCTAAATCATCACAACTCTCATTCCCAGCATTATCAGCAGTA
>DATDYH010000006.1:0-2092 GCA_035289045.1 Candidatus Nanoarchaeia archaeon | reverse complement strand
AGCTTCCTGGGATTAAACTCTCTGCCATATCTTCTCCTTAAGGCCTTATTTATCTCTTTTGCTGTAGCAGGCATGATTTGCATATACCCTCCAGCCCCTTTTTTGGAAACTCTATTCAGCATCTCTGATTCAAAGACCCCTACTAACCCCAGCTCAGGAGGCACACCAAACTCTCCAAAAACAGAATCTATTTTACTCTCCCAAAGCCTATATCTTCCAAAAGCACTCTTAATCTTCTCACCCATCCCAACTTTTACTCTTAAATTATCAGCTCTCTCATTGAGCAAGCCCTTTTCTTTTCCTTTTCCAACAGTCATAAGCTCAGGCCCAAGCTTGTCTTCAATGCTCTCCCAAATATCAGCCCTGCTCCCCCTAAACCCGCCTCGTGCTTTTTTGCTGTTAAACTCTCTTATCATTCCTCTGTATTCCAGACCAATCCCTCTTGCAAAATCATCAAGCAAAGGCTCAATCTCCCCCCATCTTTTCCAGGCCCTTCTTCCCAGCACATCATGCTCAAACACCCCATAAACCCTTCCATCCCATCCATCATACAAAATTATATTATTGGCAGATGTGCTAAATATTAGCTTCCACAGCTCTTTTAACCCGGTTGTCAGCTCTGTTTCAGGAAATATTGGATTTTTTATATTGCTTGTTAAAGCACCCCCCTCAGCATGCGCTGTATCCACAACAGCACAGGTATCTCTCACAGCACAGGAATCCTGTAAAGCAGACGAATCTCTTCCAGCACAAAAATCACCAAGCCCTGTGCCAACAAAATACTCAAGCAGTCCCGCAAATAACAGCTCATTTATCATGCCTGCAGCAAGAGTAGCTACCTTTAAAAATCATTTTATCCAACCATAAAAGATAAATAGCCAATCTCATTCCTACAGCTATGCAAAAGGAAAAGTCAGCAGGCATAATCCTATTCAGGAGAGAGCAGGGAGAAGTCAAATACCTCCTTCTCAATTATGAAGCAGGCCACTGGGACTTTTCAAAAGGCCATGTCCAGGAGAATGAAACAGAGCAGGAAGCAGCTATAAGGGAATTAAAAGAGGAAACCTCAATCACAAAAATCTCTCTTTATCCAGAATTCAGGGAAAAGCTAAGCTATTTTTTCAAGCGTGACAACCAATTAATCAATAAAGATGTCATTTATTTTCTTGCAGAAACTCCTGAAGAAAAAGTAAAGCTCACAGAGCATCTTGCATATAAATGGCTGCCTTATGAGCAGGCATTAAAGCAGATTACATTCAAAAACTCCCAGCAGCTCTTGAAAAAAGCCAGGGAGCATATAAGATTGCAGGATTCACTAAAAAAGCTGATCAGGGAGTAAAAGCATAAACTTAAATACCAGCCAGGCTTATCAGAAATAAGAAAGATGGAACACCTTATTAATTTAACAAAAGCAAAAGATTTCAATAGTGTGCCGCATCCCAGCTAGTTCTTCATAGGCTTTAGTTTATCTCACAACTTTAGTTTATCTCACAATTATTCAACAATTGAATAAAACATTTCTCGCAAAGCGAGAGGAGGTTTTAACATGTCAGCAAAAATAACCCAAGGTGATTGTATTCCTTGCAAGAAAAGAACTTAAAAACACAAAGAGAATAGTTATCAAGTTAGGCACAAATATAGTTATTAACCAGAATGGCAGGTTTAACAGCAAGCTAATAACTTCTTTACTAAAAGAAATATCCTCTTTAAAGGATTCAGGAAAGAGTTTCATACTAGTATCAAGCGGTGCAATAGGCTTAGGGAATAACAGCCTGAATTGGAAAAAGGCCAAAGACACCCTGCTTAACCAATGCTCAGCTTCTGTTGGGCAAAGCCTGTTAATGCATGAATATAGGTCATGTTCTAATCCCCTGGGTATAGCAATAGCCCAGGTTTTATTGACAAGAGAGGACTTAAAGAGCAGCAAAAGAAAAGAAAGAATAAAGAACCTTATTGAAAAGCTAACTGGCTTGAATGTTCTTGCAATCATCAATGAAAATGACTCAGTATCCACAGAAGAAATAACCTTTGGAGATAATGACATCCTCTCAGCGCACATAGCTCAATTATTCAATGCAGACTTGTTAGATCG
>DATDYH010000005.1:0-6608 GCA_035289045.1 Candidatus Nanoarchaeia archaeon | reverse complement strand
ACCCCCCAGACCATGTTATTTTTTCTCTTAATTTCTGCAATCTCTTTAAGCAAAGCAATCTCAGATGGCTTTAAAAACTTTTTCATCTCCTTGAAAGCCCTGAAATCATCTTCAGGCACCTCACTATACAAAATTTGTCCCTCAATAATCCCCCTTCCAACAGTAACCCCTGGCAGAGAAACAGCCACCTGCTTCCCCTCACCAACATCATTTACATTCTCCCCATTATCCTGCATGCTTTTAACCTCTGTTACCTTCTTCCCATTATCATCCATCAAAGGAGTCCCTGTTCTTAAGCAGCCAACCATAACATCAACCCCAACAACAGCAGGGTTGCTCTGCCTGAAAACATAGCCAGGAAGTATCCTGAATTTGCAAGGCCTTACAAGCTTCTCCAGCTTCCCAGCCTCCAATTCTGTTTTTCTTTCATCACTCCATTTCTTATATCCATCCACAATATGGTAAATCACATCTCCTGTAATAACCTGCACCCCTTCCTGTTTTGCTCCCTGGATATTAAACCCTAAAATAACCCTGTTCAGCTCATCCCCGGACTTAGCATCAGCAATATCCTTTTTAGTAATCCCCCCAACACTTGCTTTCTTAATCTTAACACCTTCTTGTTTAAGTAAATTAACCAAAGCCTCTAAGCTGCCTAATGACTCTGCCTTGACAATCACTCCTGCCCTGTCAGTCTCAATAACAACCTCTTTAACTTCTTTCTGCACAATTTTTTTAGCATCTTCAAGATTATTATTTCCCACCATAATAGGCATCCCTGGCAGGACATCATTAATATCAGGAGCAACCAGCTTAACATAAGAAGCAGCCTCAACACTTTCAATCTGCTTACTGCACCTGCATTCATACAGGCACCTTATCTTTGTTACAATTGCTTTCTCCAGCCCCCCAATAACAATAACATCATCCACACTTAATTTTCCATCATAAAGAATAACATCCAGCACATGCCCAAAGCCTTTTTGTTCTTTAACTTCAAGAATAACCCCTCTTCCAGGCTTCTCAACCTCAACAGTTAACTCCTTCTCCAAAAATTTCTGGGCAAGGCCAGTAAGCACTAATAACAGCTCAGGCACCCCTTCTTTTGTCTTTGCAGATACAGGAATTATTGCGATTTGTTTTGTATAATCAGTAACCCTGTCAAACCTCTCAGCATTAAACCCAAGCTCATATAATTTTCCAACAACTCCATATAGTTTAGTCTCTAATAATTGCAGGGTCTCTGGCTGCTGCAAGTTAATGTTTTTAATAATCCCCTTATCCTTGTGCTTCCATCCAGGAATCAAATCAACTTTATTAAGCGCAATAATAAAAGGAGTTTTATATCCTTTTAAGATTTCCACAGCTTCAATGGTCTGGGCAAGCATCCCTTCATTAACATCAACAACCAGCACAGCTATATCAGCAATATTCCCCCCCCTTTTCCTCAGGTTGGTAAACGCAGCATGCCCGGGGCTGTCAATCAGCAAAAACCCGGGAATCTTCACAGAGCTTATCTCCTGAATTAAACCCTCGCAAACACACCTAACCCTGCCCATCCCAACATTCACAGCACTTATTGTCTGGGTAATCTGCCCTGGCTCCTTCTCCAGAATATGCAAATCAGCTATTACCTCAATCAGCCTTGATTTCCCATGGTCAACATGGCCTGTAAACAGGCATATTAAAGCTCTTGTCTTGCTCATTTTAATCACTTGCATTTGTTTCCAAGCGCCAAACCGCACTCAATAAGCTAAGCAGAAAAATCAGTTTTTAAGGTTTGCTAATTAAAATTAATAAAGTCCAATCTCGCCCAAAATTCCCCTTAATCTCAAAACAGCCCCTCGCTCATCCTCAGTTATCAGCCCATAGCCAGCATCTCTATTTTCTACAGCATTAAACCTGTCCTCAAGAGCTCTTTTTTGTAAATTGATTGTTTCAGGAACAGAAGGATAATTCACAGCAGAAGGGACATGGGGTAGAACAGGAAAATTAAGTTTGTGCATTTTTGGGAAAGGAACCCCTCCAAAACACAGGGTTTCACTTCTCTCCCTGTTCCTAATGCCATCAGAAGCTCTTTTACCAATATCAAAAAACCGCGTTTTTATAGATGCTAGGACATAGTCTCTTATAACTCCATCCCTTGTAAATAATCTCCTATCATATTTTTCATTCCGATCATCAGGGAAAAAAGCATAAATGGCGTATCTTAATTCATCCTCTTTACTCAACCCAAGTAAGTGTGATGTCAGCATCTTAGCATGAGAATACTCTGGCCTGGTCCATGTTACATGGTCAGCATCAAATAACCCGGATTTTCTCTCACCATTCCTGCTTAAAAACTGGCTATGGTGAAAATACTCATCACCTTGGGCATAATATAATCTGTTCTTTTCATTAAATGGTCTAAGCATTACTCTAAAGCTATCTATGAATCTCTTTTCCAATTCCTCCATACCCACCCGCTTATTGTTTCTACCATTGCCGGAAAAACCTGCAGAAGAAAGATACTGTGTTAATAATTTAAGATAATGTAAGCCCCTTTTATCTAAATAAAATTCCTCAACATTAACAGGCATAACTTTTTTATTAAACCTTTCATTAACAGGCTTCTTAATCTCTTTTGTTCCAACAAGATGAAATGTCCTAACTGCATCTATAGCGGATTTTACAATTGTTTCAACCTCACCATCAATCGCGGCTCTATAGTTATTTAGTATATTCTCCAAATCCCGCTGCATAACACCTGCAGTATCTAATGATTTTCTAGCCTGTCTTAAAGCTAACAAGTTTAAATCATGTGTAGGCCCGGGCCAGAATTCCATAACCAGATAGTAACAATCATGCCCCTCTTCTCTTCTGTGCCTTAATCCAAGAACAAGGGGTGCAGGTAACTTAGCTGTATTCCAGAATTTCATTTGGTTATATTGAAAAATTGCACTTTCCCTAACAGACTCATGAAGCCTATTTGAGATGTCTATTACTTTTTCATCTTCAACACCTATCTTAGAAATTAACTCAAGCGGGATAGGCCTCTCGCCTTTTAATGTCAATCTATGCAAAACAGACCTTCTTAATAAACTTGCATCATCATATGGGCTGTATTGAACCCCGGTAATTCCATCAATATCAAAATACCCATACTTTTTTTCAATAAGCTTTAGGTTATCCCCTGCTTTTAATATGTTCTTTAATTCAGCAACAGGTAGAGGAGAAGGAGAAAACTTACTATCCTGCTCATCTAAATCCAGCTCAGCTAAATATTCTTCTCCAATATCCAGAACTTTTTCCATAATGCCCCAATCCTGCTTTATAAGTATCATTTAAAAAGGTTATCCCCCCTAACTGTAAGTCCTTCTCCCTATATTATGAATGCTTGAAATCATGTTTTTAAAGTTTTCTAAAACAATAGGCACATACTGCTCTCTCCAATATTTGCTGTGCAGGCCATTGCATTTATCAGAAAGCTTTCTTTTTAATAGCGAAAGCGTAAATGCTTTCTCAACATTGCCCCCATAATAAGCCTTCATAGTCTCCAAATAGCATCTTTCTATATCAGAAAATACCCACTTCAGATCCTGCATCACTTTAGTCTTTGGCCTGATATTGCTAAACTGCCTGGCAGCTCTTTTAAGGTCATCCGCAATCTTTTCTATATTTAAGGTTACATCCCACACATTTAGCATCCCGGCCATGCTAAGAAGATTGTTTCTATTGGCATTCCCAGGATTATCTAAAGTAAATCTCAATGTTCTTATTACCAGATAAACTAATCTGTTAACCTGTTCATCCCGTTCATTAATATTCTCAGACAAATCTTCTTTATCAATATTTTTGATATCAGCCATCATTGACCTTGTAATTGTGTCTATCTTCCTGATAATTTCTTCAAAAGTAACTTCTTTTAAATCCATGAAGTCTTTTGCCACAATCTCCTTTGAGTTCTCATCAATGATCTCTAATGCCATCAGATTTTTAATTACTTCTCTAACCTCTTTCACAGGACTGTTATTGCCTCCCTGAACACGGAGTATATCACAATTATTCAAATAAGCAGAGATAATCTCCCTTTTTATTCTCTGGGTATCTTTTTCCTTTATGTTTATTGTTATCTCTTTTTTAGCCTCTTTTTCTTTCAAAGCTCTTGGATTTAAAACAAGCCCGTTATTAAGTCCCTCACTGATAAATAAAGAATCTCCTTTTTCTAGCTTATTTCTTTTAATCCAGTCATTCGGCAGGCTAACAACATAAGAACTATTCCCGAATTTAATCAGCTTTCTATAACTTTCCATAAATAATACACCCCCCTATATCCCTATATATTTTATATAGAGTAAGTATATATATTTAAGATTTTCTATTACTTCTGGGTGAGGTACATGGCAAAACGCAGGAAAGCTTCAGAAGAGTTTGACAACCAGGAATCTGTTGAAGAGGATGTCTACACAGAAGAAGGCAGGGAAAACCAGTTAGACAGCGATGAAATCAATGACTGGGAAGCAGGCTTCATGGAAGGTTATGAAGAGTGATTAACAGCAAAATATAGCTAACAACAGGCACTTTTTTCTAGGTGGGTTTATCTCCCATAAAGTTAATAAGTTAATCCACCTCCTTAAAGCCATGTCATTTCCTAAATTAAAAAACAAGTACCTGTTTGAGGCTCTCTTTTCCCCAGATGAGTTTGTTAGCTACAAAAACTGGGATAAAGCCAATTTTCCATCAAAGATAATCATAACTTATCAAAAGACAGCTGTTAATCACTTCAGGAAAATGTTCGCGGGTGATTATAGAACAATAAGGTTAACAGGCTATCACAAGCTTTTAGTTTACAAGAATATTGGTTTTATAAAACTGGATGGCATAGGCTCTCCCCATGCAGCAACAGCATTTGAAGAATTGATCTCAATGGGTGGGAGAACCTTCATCAATATGGGCTCAGCCGGAGGATTAACCGCAAGAGGGGTCTTCCTGTGCAATAAAGCAGTAAGGGATGAAGGAACAAGCCATCATTATATTAAAGACAGCCTATACTCTTATCCTGACAAAGAGCTGACAAACAGGCTTAAGCAGTCTCTTGAAAAATTTAAACTATCCTTCAAAACAGCCCCCACCTGGACAATTGATGCTCCTTACAGGGAAACAAAAAAAGAAATCTCACATTACAGAAAACTTGGAATAGCAACAGTTGAGATGGAAGCATCAGCCTTGTTTGCAGTGGCAAAGCTCAGGAATGTAAAACTGGCAGCTGTTTTTGTTGTCTCAGACCTCCTCGCCAAAGATGCCTGGGTTCCGGAATTCCACAAGTTCAATTACAAAAAAGCATTAACTAAGGTGCTTGATGCAGCAGTAGCCTGTTTGTTAGCAGAGGATTAAACAAAACTCCCTGGCAGCAATAAACCCCTTCTTAGTATGCTCTGTCATGATGCTCTAATGAGATTATCCTTACCACATCCTCATCAATTTTATAGATTAAGACAAAGCTCCAAAAATGAACCCTTCTGAAGCCTGCAAGGACATTCTTAAGGGGCTTATAATGTTCAGGGTTATTTACCAGTTCAATAAGCTTTTTTCGAACCTGCAAAAATAGTGCTTTATCTTTTTTCTTTAGCTTCTTCATAGAACTCTCAAATTCTTCGCTAAACTCAATCGTATAGCCCATTACAGCTCTCTTAAATAGTTAAGAGCCTCTTTTTGGTTAAATCTCTTTACTCCAACACCATTTTTCATTCTTTCTTCTATCTGCCTGTATCTCTCATAGTTTTCAAGCAGGATTTTTTTCCTGACAAGGTCAATAATAAACTCCTGCACAGTCCTGTATCCAAACTCTTCTGAGTATTGCTTGGATGCTTCCAGCAAAGGTTCAGGAACAGCCAGGCTTATCTGTTTTGTCATCATTTTTATCAAGTATTTTAAAATACTTTAAAGTATTTAAACCTTGCTATAACCAAAGAAAAAAGTCACACAAAAACCTCTTTTACTTTTTCAAAAAATCCCTTTTCAATCTTCAGCTCTTCCCTGCTCTCATCAGCAAGCTCTTTTAACAGCTCTTCCTGCTTTTTATTTAATCTGGCAGGCGTTTTAACAATAATCCTCACTAATTCATCTCCATAGCCCTCTCTGTTTAATCTTTTAATTCCCCTCCCTCTTAGCCTGAAAATTGTATTGCTCTGGGTTCCAGCAGGCAGCTTGATTTTTACTTTTTCTTTTAAAGTAGGCACATCAATATTTCCTCCAAGCGCGGCCTGGCTAAAGCTTATTGGAAAATTCACAATAATATCCTCTCCACCCCGCTCAAAAATATTATGCCCCTGGACATGCAGGAAAACATACAAATCTCCAGATTCTCCATTCCCAATTCCCTCACCCTCGCCATTAACTCTTAGCCTTGCTCCTGCATCAACCCCAGCAGGAATATTTATCACAATCTCCTTATTCTCCTGAACAACTCCATTATCGCAATGCCTGCATTTTTTCTCAGCTAATCTTCCATGCCCATTGCACTTCCTGCACGGCATTACCTGCTTAAACCTGAAAAATCCAGCATCCCGTGTTTTCATAACCTGCCCCTTGCCATTGCAATTATCGCATACAATCATGCTCCCAGCCTC
>DATDYH010000004.1:0-5770 GCA_035289045.1 Candidatus Nanoarchaeia archaeon | reverse complement strand
AGGAGAAGTTCTTTTTAATGGATTTTTCAGAGAATGAGGGTTGGCATTGGTTTGATGTTATTGAACCAGGAAGGATGAATCCAGAAGGTAGTTTTATACTCAGAAAAGGGAATAGTGAGGAATGGGGGGAGGTGGAATGTGGCCGGTCTGGTATGCATGGAGATAATGTTTATGCTTGTAGTCTTTTCTTGGGGAAAGAGATTAATGGGCTTGGGAATTATTCTATTCAGTTTGTTGTAAGCAATTTGGATGATGATGGAAGAATAAATGAAGAGAGCTTAAGCAAGATTTATAATTTTGAGGTTGTTGATAATCCTACCTGTGTTAATATTAATGATGAGCTGGGGATTAAGGCTGAGAGTAATGCTGTCAAGGTTGCTTTTTATGCTGATAATTATGATGGTTTTGATGTTTTTAAAAAAGAAGCTGTCAGGGTTATAAAAGGGATGTTTGATAATTATGAGACTTATAATAAATACAAGAACAAGTTTGATTTTTACTTATCAGATTATGTTGAGAAGGATTCCTGTGAGACTTTTGAGGCTTCATTCGGCACTTCTTTAGAATGTGATGAAATGTATGATACTCTTTTTTATAAGCGCTCTTGCAAAGAAGATGTTGGAGTACAATTTAGCAATAGATTCTTTAGAAGTAATTCAGGTATTACTCTTAGTATGATGGATGGGAGGGATGATTATCTTTTAGCGCATGAGCTTGGGCATAATCCAATTGGATTACTTGATGAGTATTGTGAAAATAAAAGATATACTGGTCCAAGCCCTTATCCAAACAGCTTTGAGACCTTGGATGAATGTGAGGAGTATTCTGGGACTCATCTTGGGGGGAGGAGCTGTGAGCCTATTTGCATGGGGAATGGGGGACTTGTTTTGATTGATGTAGATTCTGCAAGTGAGGATAACATGGAAAATGGATTTGTGATGGGTCATATTGGGCCTGTAATGATGGATTCTGGAGGAGAGTTCAGCCTGACTGAGCAGATGAGAGTTAACTGGTTTTTTGATTGCTGCACTCCTAGTTCATGCAGTAATTTACCTAAATACTGCTTTAGCAATATTTGTGGGAGTTGTCCTAGTGAGGAATATACTGGATATGTGGAGATTGCGCCTTGCAGTGAGGTTGTTTGTGCTGGCTGGAATCAGGTTGATGTTGATGAAGATGGGGTTAGTAAAGAGCTTGATTGCAGGGATAATGATTATGTTTTCCATCCTGGGGAGCCTCGTGTTAAGTTTTTGGAGAGTGAGAGAAGACTAAGCGAGAGCTGTGATAACACTGATTATAATTGCGATAATGAACTAAAGCAGGAATGCACTTTTACTCCGAGATGCGATAACGAATACAGGTTTTCATGTATTAATGAACATGATTATATAGGGGAGTCTGCCGAGACTGGTGAAAGTTGTTGCGGTGGATGCAATGGGGAGTTGGGGGAGTTCAAAATTGATTATGAAGCTTCGTGTGGGGAAGGTGTATGCCGTGGGGATGATGATAGGAAGGGGGGATGGTGTGATTATCCTGATGTTCCTAATTATGGATTAAAAATGATTATTAGGGCTGATTTTAATAAAGATGGGGTGATTGACCTTACAGACTATGCTACTTTTAGCAGTGTTTATGGAACAATGGAAGGAGATATTAATGGAGATGGTGTTGGGGATTATGCGGACTTTTTATTGCTTGCTGAAATGCTTGAGAATAATGCAAGTTATAATGTTACTGCAAGTTATGATGTTACTAAAACAACATTGTTTCCTGCAAATGAGACTGCATCACAAAAAGATTATACTCTGGAGATGATTAAGAGGGCTGATTTTATAAAAAATGGGGTAATTGATGCAAGTGATTTTGTAGAATTTCAGAGTAATTATTTTGGCAAGGCTGGAGGGGATATTAATGGGGATGGAACATCAGATTTTGCTGATTTTGTATTGTTATCAAAAATGATTAATGAGGGGGCTAAATATGAATAAGATTAATATGGGCAAGATGGGGTTATTGGCTATTTTGATTGGCCTGATTTTTTTAAGCAGTGGCCTGGTTGTTTATGCTGGTGCTTCAAAGCTCTATTTAGTTGAGATTGCTTTGAATAGTGATGACAGTTTAAGCCTTGAAAAGTTCAGCTTATCTTCTGGATATATTGGAAGGGATTTTCTGGATGGGCCTTATGTATTGAGCATGGTTAATAGCGAGGGAAAAGCAATTTATACTGACAGGTTTGATTTCCACCTGGGAGCGCCTCCAAAGGAGTGGTTTGATAAAAAGGGGAAGCAGATATATTTTCCTAGGAAAGCTGCCAAGCCTGCTGCTGGAGTTTATGCTGTTACGAGGATTGTGTTAAGCGTGCCTTATGTTAAAGAGGGCAGGGAAATCAGGGTTTATGATTGGAAGGGAGGATTAGCCTTTAATATTGACCTGAGCAAGTATTGCGGGGTTAGCGGTTGTGCTGGGGATGTTGCGAAGAAGCCTGCTGGTAAATCTGCTGCTAAGCCTGTTGCTAAAAGGCCAGGCTTATTTGGAAGGATTTTTAATTTTTGAAGCTACAAGCCAAACTCCTCAATGAAGTTAATGATTGTTGAGTACTCTTCAAGAAACCTGAAGCCCTTGGCTGTTAATGAGAGGACAAAAGACTTTAGCATTACTTCAATAAAAGCAACTCAGGAGACAATATCTGAGACTTTAAGCACTATGACCTTGTTTTTGGGAGCTATTGCAGCTATATCCTTATTAGTTGGAGCTGTTGGAATTGCAAATGCAATGTTTACAACTGTGCTGCAGAAAACCAAAGAGATTGGGGTGATGAAGTCTGTTGGGGGGAAGAACAGGGATATAATGCTGATATTTTTATTTAATTCAGGAATGATTGGGCTGGCTGGGGGGATGTTGGGAGGGATTCTTGGATATTTTCTTTCAAAAGGAGTGCCTTTGCTGCTTGGGGGAGTGATGCTGCCTGGAAGAATGAATGCAGCGGGAACTTTTGTCAGCTTTAAATTAGTGCTTTTTGTGCTTGCTTTTTCAGTTTGTATCGGGATTTTGGCTGGAATAATTCCTGCTTACAGGGCCTCGCGAATGAATCCTGTTGATGCCTTAAGGTATGAGTGAGCTAAGGAGTGATTTGAACAGGTTATACTAATTACTAATGAAAAGATTTATATATAAGTGCTAATTAGCAGTTAGTATGATAGCGAAGGATACTTTAAGACAGGTAGTGGCCCAGCAGAAAAATGAGATTGCTGTTCAGGAGGGGATGATTCCCAGAGAAATCTTAGCTGAGGTATTAAGCTGGTTTAAGGATAACAGGATTATTATCCTGACAGGCATAAGAAGAAGCGGTAAATCCACTTTATTAAAACAGATTATGCAGCATAAAACAGATTATTGCTATGTTAATTTTGAAGATGAAAGGTTTATTGAGTTTAAGGCTGGCGATTTTGAGCAGCTTAATGAGGTATTGATTGAAAGTTATGGTAATCCTGGCATTTATCTTTTTGATGAAATACAAAATGTTGAGAAGTTTGAAACATTTGTGAGAAGATTGCAGGACCAGGGGAAGAAGGTGGTTATTACTGGCTCTAATGCTTCCCTGCTGAGCAAGGAGCTTGGAACAAGGCTTACAGGGAGGTATAAATCATTTGAGGTTTATCCTTTTTCTTTTCGCGAATATCTTTTATTTAAGAATATCAACTATAAAAAAGACTGGTTTTATATTGCTGAAAAAAAAGTGAAGCTGACAGTATTATTTAATGCCTATGCTTCTGAAGGGGGATTTCCGGAGTATCTTAAGACCAAAGATAGAGAGTATATCCGCATCCTTTTTGAAAATATTCTTTATAGGGATATTATTGCAAGGTATGCCATTAAGAGACAGAGGATAATAAAGGAGCTTGTTAACATCCTTGCAACTAATATAGCATGCTTATTCACTTACAATGCATTAAAGAAAACCCTGGGGCTTGCCAATGCAATTACTGTTAAAGAATATATTGCTTATCTAAATAATTCATACTTGTTTTTTGAAATGTCTAAATTTGACTTTTCAATAAAAAAACAGCTTAATGCGCCAAAGAAGATTTACCTTATTGACTCTGTATTTCACCAATTAGGATTGAGCCTTTCCATGAATCGGGGAAACATTCTTGAGAACATTGTTTTTGTGGAGCTAAGACGAAGAAAAAAAGAGGTTTACTATTATTCTAATGCAGGAGAATGTGATTTTGTTGTTAAAGAAGGAGCCATGATTACAGAAGCCATGCAGGTTTGTTACAGCCTTAACCAGGATAACAGGGAAAGGGAGATTGCGGGCTTATTGGAGGTTATGGGCAGATTTGAGCTTAGGAAGGCTTTTATTCTTACTCAGGAACAAGAGGATGATATAAAAGTAAAAAACAAGGTTATTCGGGTTTTACCTGTATGGAAATGGCTGTTAGAGATTAGATAATGAGCCAAGAGTGATTTGAACAGCTGATGATGTTATCTATTGAGCTCTGGAAATTTAGCAACTCAGATATTAGCCTGATGAAATTTAACATGCCCGGAATCTGCTAGAAGATAAGAAGCCTAGACATTTACAAAAACGAAACATTTAAATATACTCTTAATGTAAATGTTTGTATGGAAACAATAACCCTGAATATAGAGAAAAGAACGAAAGAGCTTTTTTGGAATACTGTTAAGAGCGAGTATGGGGTGAAGAAAGGGTGGCTTGGAAAGGCTGCTAATGAGGCCTTGCTGAGGTGGGTTGAGGAGAGAAGGCAGAGAGTTATAGCTGAGGAGATTGTAGGGATGATGAAAAAAGGTTTTGCCATGGGGAAGCTAAAATATAAGTCCAGAGATGAACTTTATGAAAGATAACTTTTTCCTTTTGGACACTAATATTATGGTTTATGCTTTTGACAGCTCTGAAAGAATAAAACAGAGGATTGCATCAGGCATTATAGAAGATGTAATCAGGGGCAAAATAAAAATTGCCTTAAGTGTTCAGAATCTGGCGGAGTTCTTTTTCGTTGCCACTAAAAAAATTGAGGCGCCTCTTTCTATTGAGGATGCCCAGAAGATAATTGACAGGTTTGTTAAATTAGGAAGCATTCAAAAGATTTGTTACACTGAGAAGACTCTTTTAAGTGCTCTGGAGCTTTTGAAAAAACATAACCTGCATATCTGGGACGCTTTGCTAATAGCAACTATGCTGGAAAATGGGGTTTATGCTATTTACACTGAAAATGAAAAAGATTTTGGCAGGGTGAAGCAGATTAATGTTATGAATCCTTTTAAGAAGGATAGTTAAACGCCGAAATCCGATAATGAGGATTGGTGTGCTTAAGAACAAATGCTTCTGACAACTAGGATTAAACCAGCTAATAATTTAATCCTGAAGATAAAACCAGAGCTTCTTTACTTTTGGGGAATTCCTTAAGGCTGTTAATGCTTTATTCTTTATTTGCCTTATTCTCTCTCCTGTCACCCCCATTCTATTTCCTATTTGCTCAAGAAATAATCCTCCTTCGCTGAACCCATAGTATAGCTCTAATACTTTTTTTTCTTTTTCCGGCAGTGATGAAATAAGGGCAGCTATTTTTTCTTCAAGATCCTTTTTATCAATTAACTCTTCTGGCGATTCCTGAGGGGGGTTTTCAATAATTTCAAGCAATATTTTATCTGTGCTGTTAGGGATTGCGGGGGAGTCCAGAGATAGTGGTTGTTTTGGCAACTCCTGTAATCCGTATATCTTTTTTAATGCTATTTCTGTGGCTTCTGA
>DATDYH010000003.1:0-11083 GCA_035289045.1 Candidatus Nanoarchaeia archaeon | reverse complement strand
CACCCTGATTTAACCCGGCTGTAATCATCTCTCCAAGCCACTTATTTCTCTGATTGCCCATTCTCATTTTCTCATTATAATCCCTGTATTCAGCTAAAGACTCAAATGGCATCCCTGTTTCAGGATTATCCCTTTTTCTTGCTAAATGCTCATGATACTCTTTTAAAGACTCAAATGGCATCCCTGTTTCAGGATTATCCCTTTTTCCTAGCAGGGTAATCCCGTAAACATAAGATACAGAAGCCCCTGTTCTTCTAGCTATCGCTGGCAGTTTTAATCCATCCCTGTAGAGATTATCAATCTCTTCCATTGTTTCTTCTGGTATTTTTGGCATCCCCCCCCAGAAAGAGCAAATATTTTTAAGGCTTGCTTATTTAAGAATTACCTGCCAGCAAGGGCAAGAAAAGAGTTCAAATCAAAGCAGGTTCTGTTAATTTATTGTTAGTAAATTTCACTATAACGCGAGAAACATGATAAAGCGAATGAATAGAATGTTTGCTTAATAGTTGTTAAACCCAATCTTTAAGTTGCTTGCTTAAATAAAACCACTATCTATTAATATCCTTACTCTTTTTTGATAAGATTATGATTAACACCAACCCGATAGATTTCAAAAATAAATCAATAAACATTCGGCTCGAGTTTCTACCACCTTCGTTATTTATTACAAATTGATTAAATAGGCTAATTCCAGCCACAATGTAAAAAATTATTTTATATTTTGAAATAAATTCTTTGCTTGGTTTTAGATAGATTAAGATTACCGTACCAAGAATAAAAACAATATCCCCTGCTATTCCTAAAGCATCCAAAAAAGTCGAACTTTTTGGGCATAACAATCCAAAAGATCTTTGTACACATTGTAGGCCTTTAAAAAAATCAATGCCATAATATAACAAAACAGACAAAAGAGCTAATATAATAATAATGTAAATCCATAAGTTTTTTATTTTTCCAAATGCCATATAGTAAATTAGCCCAGATCATAATATATAAACTTTTCTGATATCGCCAAATCAGAAAAGAAATCAAAACAGCCCCTCATTGTTTCAATATCAGTTAATGTTTCTGACAATCCAAAACAACCCACCTAAGCATTAAACTTATATACCTTTTCCTCCCCTCATTAAGATGGAATCGCTTATTTTGGCAGCAGGCTATGGCACCAGGTTGTACCCATTAACACTAAACTCTCCAAAGCCATTATTGGAAGTGGCTGGAAAGCCAATCATCACCCACATCATAGAAAAGCTTGAGAGCATTCAGGAAATCAAAAGAGTCCATGTAGTAACAAACGAGCTTTATTTTAACCATTTTCTCAACTGGAGAGAAACAATCCAGAAATCCTCAAGATTAACAGTAAAAATAATAAATGACAAAACCAGGACAGAGGAAGGCAAGCTAGGAGCCTTGGGAGATATTTATTATACAATTGAAAAAGAATACCTGCAGGGTCCCATCCTGATTATCGCAGGCGATAACCTATTTGATTTCTCCCTGCAGCCATTAATCCAGAAATTCAAGGAAAAACAAGCGCCAGTAGTTTCATTATCAGATGTTGACAACAAAGAGCTTTTGAAACAATTAGGCAATGTGCTCCTTGATGAGCATTCAAGAATTACCGACTTTGTGGAAAAGCCCGCAAACCCAAATCCAGCAGCCCTTGTCTCAACAGCAATCTACCTCTACACCCCTGAAACAATAAATGATTTAAGGCAGTATGTCAGGGAAGGCAATAACTTGGACAAGTCAGGAAGCTTTATCCAATGGCTCCACAAGAACAAGCCCTTCTATGGCTATTTATGCAATGGGGCATGGTATGACATTGGCTCCCAGGAATCACTGGAGAAGGCAAGAAAGGAATTTCAGGGTTAAGCTGATTTTGTCAGCTTATTGTTGATAAACTTTACTATAACTCCAAATAAGAAAGAGTAGAAAAAGAAGAAGATAATTCTACCAAAGACTTTACATTACAGCAAATCAATATACTTATATATTCAAATTCATGATAGATTCTAACATGGGAAAAAAGATGAATCCTGTAGTATCCTGGGCAATAGGTGTAAGCTTCTTCATTTGTGTATCATATATAATTAGATACGGGTTTACTGGCGCCAAAATTATTTTTATTGGCATGATTCTAGGATTAATTATATCTATCCCACTCATTATCCTTGAAAAAAAAGGATATTTTAAAAAAAGAAATAAATTAAAATCCTAAGCAGGTTCTGTCAGCTTATTGCTGATAAGCTTTACTATAACCCCAAATTATAGGATGAAGAGCATGTTTATTTTGCTTAATTGTTGTTAAGTTCAATAATTTTTAGTGGCTAAAAGACGGATGGGGGAACATTTCTACGAACGACGAGGGGAAGTTCCTAATTATGAATATACGCGCTTAATATTTCAGAAGGGTTACCTATTTTTTTTTCATTTTTTAGATGAGAAATATCAATAACTGCCCCATGTTTAATAAATTCATCATAAAATTTATTATATTCATTGCCCCAGTATATCATTGCACATGACATTGGAGCACCTTTACCTGTGTTATTGCCATTTTCCAAAAATTTTAAGCGAGTATCAAATAAAAAGCAAATGGCTTTTGCCCTACCATAAACACTTTTTTTCCAATGACCTGTATTTGTTGCAACTGGTACTAGCGCAATAACCTCTGAACCATAATTTTCATGCGCTTTCGCACATTTTTCTAACCAATGTTTAATAGAGGTTTTGCTATCTTTATTCCTACCATAGGGCGGATTAACATAGATGCTAGGGAATTTCCATGATTCAATCAATCCATCTTTTTGGGGCAGAATGTAATCTACTTCAGCATTAACAATAGAAAACTCATTAGAACATGGATCTAAATGTATCTTTCCACTAAAAACTTTCTTAACTGCATCTACATACTTTTTAGGAGTACACCAATCCTTACTTTTTGAATTGACATTCCTTCCAGCGGTCATTTTATCTCCATTATTGAGTATATGACTAAGTATTTAAACTCTTTTTGATTATTGGTAACTAATTGGTAAATAAGTATATATTTAGTGGTATATATACTTTTTGATTATGAATAGCAACATGGTACTAATAGGTTATATCAAAGCTAGTAATTATAGAATTGAACTACTTAAAAAGTTAATTGAAAAACCATTCACCCCTACCGAACTTGCAAATTCAACTAAAATAAACAAAGGTCATGTTAGTAGGACACTAAAGGAGCTCTGCGAGAAAAAACTTGTGGAGTGTGGCAACGAAGAAGCAAAAAAAGGAAGAATGTATTTGATTACTGAATTAGGTAAGAAAATAATAAAGGAATTATAAATTTGAGATAATTAATGAATTGTTGATTTTACTTATTTTTTTAAAGTTTAGGTCTTCAAGGTCATAAAAGATTGCATTTTTGTTTTCAGATATTACTTCCTGAATAAGAGTTTTAACATCTTTGTTTGTCTTTAGCGCATCTTTATTGATGAACCTTAAGAAGTCATCACCAAATTTTTTGTGAAATTTTTTAAACGCTTCAATGATTATATAATCTGGAACAACTAAATTATGGTCAATTGTTTTTGTAACAACTTTTCTTGATTTATCTTCCCAATGCGAAACTTCTCCAATTACTAGTATAGGTGTAAAATTGTCTGTTTCTTTCTTTTCTTCTTTACCCCATCTACCAATGCGTTTTTTTCTGACATCTAAGGCAACTAATGCTGATTGTTTAGCTTTTTCTATTGTCTGTGGTCCAGTTAAACAAGTTTCTATTTTGAAAAAAATCTTGTTTTGTATTTTAGTAAGTGTAAAAACATGACATAATCTTACTTTTTCTGAAAGGTCTACCAACTTATTTTCTGGCTTAATGATTCTTACTTTTCCATTTTCAACCAGTGTGATTAAAAACCTTCTATTGACAGAAATCTTAAATTTTTCATCAATCAAATTATTTTTCTGCTTAGAAGATTCTTCTTCATTGACATTTTTTGAAGTAATATGAATTTCTGCGTTATTACCTGAAATCTTTTTACACATGATGTTAATTTTTATCTCTCGGTCTAACCATCTTGGGTTTATGTTATGTTTATAAGCTTCATTTACGCCCAATTGTAAATCTTGATTTCTTGTCTCGGCATGAACTGTTACCTCAACACCAACTTTTTTACATTCGATGAATCCTATGAGATTATTTTGGTCAATATCATCATTCTTATCAACAATAAATTTTCCATTTTTATCTAACTTAAAAAAACTAAATTCAACTTTATGTTTTGCTTCAGTAAATCCTTCCAATGCTAATTCCGTCTGCATGGAATTTAATAAATCTGGGGAAGAATGACAATAACCCATTATTACTATCTCTAACATATCTCCTATTTTTCTTCCAATCTGATGTCCTTTTTTTCCAAATTGTTCTATGTAAACATATACCTTAGATAAATACTCAAAATCTCTTGAATCTTTAAATTTCATTGGCATACTTCAAGTGTAGTATCCACTTATTAAATAGATTTATACCACTTAGTTACCACTATAAACGGCTGGAACTCTCCCCACGAACGACTAAAACGAAATGTCTCCCTTGATATTTGTTCTTTACTGCTCACTATGTTCGCCTGATAGAACCCCCCTCAAAATTACTCTTCAAACAAGCTTCCTCCAGTCAACTTTCACACCTTATCATTTTTTTTTCACCGAAAAAATATAAGTCTTGTAGCAGGAGCTTGGCTTAAACTTATTCTTAAACTCCAATAATTCTTTCCCACTCCCACCAAAATTAACAAGTTTGTATCCCCTGCTTTTCAGGTAAGTTAAATCATCCAGGTTAGCAATCTCTCCCAGCCTGTCAATAGAATAATCATAAACCCCAAGCGAGGAATAGTAATGGTTTGTATTAGGAACCTTCCATCCCCCGGTTATAGCTCTTGCTTTTCCATCCACAACCAAAATCCTTACGCAATCAAAGCCCTTAAACCCGGAATCAATCACATTTAAGTATTCCCGGGCATAGGCAAAATCCTTGCCTTTCCTTTTTTCCTTCCATTCCTTGACAATTCTTTTCAGCTCATTTTTATCAGCATCTTTAAAGCCAACAGCACTAACCTTATGCTCTTTGTAAAACTTATTCCTGATATTCCTCAGTTTTTTCCACTTCCCACCTGCTAATTTTTCATCCCAATCCTTCATCTCAAACAAAGGCCAGTCAAGAACACCACTTACCTTGCATGCGCGTAACCCTTTACTGCCCAGCCTCTCAACAACACCTTTTCTGGAATCTTCTTCAAGCTCAACCTCAACTCTTTCAGCACCATGATTAAGCACATAGCCCGCAAACTCTATCAACAGCCTAGCCCGCTCTTTTTTAGGTGCTAAAACTTCCCTTGCACCATACCACACCTTTCCGTTCTTCTGCTTTAAAGCAAGCATCCCAAAGCCATTATCAAAGCCAATAAACACAGGCATCTTTGTATCTGTCCTTAGATTAAGGAAATGACAATAATTATGCTCATCACAATTCCCAAACCTTGCAATGCACGCCCTTGCAAGCTTCTCAAAATCCCGCTCATAAATTTTCATCATAAAGCTTAATCCTTGTGAAATAAAAAACTTTTCTTTTTTAAGAGTTCTTAGTTTCTTTTGGGCATATAAGAACCTATTGTTCTTTTGGGGATACAAACACTTTTCTTACAAGAAAAGGGTTTGTTTTTAATCTTCCCTGTACAATTCTTCAACAATAGCAGCATAAGCAGGCCTTGTAATAAACACACCAACAGTAACACCAATTATTGTGGTAACAGCAAACCCTGTAAACAGCCCAACCCCAGCCCAGAACAATGGAATCATGGAAGCAACAGCTGTTGCAAATGCAACAAAGATGACAAAGAATGCATTCTTTACCTTTTCCTTCCATCCCCTTATATAAGAAACATCTTTTCTCGTTGCTTCATCACTGATGACAATCAGGTCATCAAAACCAGTTCCAACCGCAGCAATAATCCCTGCAATAGCAGCCAGGTCAAGGTTCTGCTTTGAAACCGCAGCAATCCCAATTATGATAAAAATTTCAGCAGCAGAATTAATAACCATGGGTATAGCAATCTTCAAATTCCTGTAAATTATAAATATAAACACCGCAACCCCTAATAAGCCAAATAAGCCAATCTTAATTGTATTGTTAACAAAAGCAGCACCCAGCATCGGGCTTATGCTTTTTAATTCCACAATCTCAAGCGTAGTTGGCAGGCTTCCTGTTTCCAGAATTGTCTGCAGCTTGTTCATATTTTTATTCGCATCATTAAATGCTTCTTCAGCAGTAACCCCGACACCAGAGCCGGAAATAGCAATGTCAATCGCCTGTTTTCCTTTTAAATCAGCCCCAATATACAGGCTGTCATACACATTCCCATCTAAATAAAAATCCAGTTTCTCACTCAACACCCCTTTTCCACCCAGGCTCAGGTTAATCTCTAAATCTTTAGTCAATTCAGCATGCCTCTCAGCAGCATTCTGGCTTAACTTAATTGCAAACTCAAACTGGCACACCTGTCCCCCATTATTTTCCTCACATGTTTTTATTCCAGAGCATCTTCCATCATTCCTGCACACAAAAACAATATCTCTATCCCCAGCAATATCTCCTGTAAAAGCAGTATTATTCCCTATTTTGGCTTCAAATTTCCCCTGGCTCGCAACCAGCTCTTTAACATCCTCTTTACTGGCACCAGCAACCTCCACAACAATAAACCTTTCCCCAAATAAGTCCTTTGCATCCCTGACCTTAATGTCTTTTAATCCATAAAAATTAAGCCTGTTATTCATAGTGTTAATCAGCACATCAAACTGCTCATCACTTAATTTTTCAGCAGGCTTTAGAATTACTCTTGTCCCACCCTGCAAATCAAGCCCCTTCCTGATATTTGTTCCTGCAACCTCCCCAACACTAATTCCAATGTCTTCACCAGCCCTTAACATCACATATTCTTTAGCATCTGTCTTAATCCTTAATGTCTCATTAACATTAACCTTCTCCAGCGCATCAACATAATCCTTAAGAGTTTTAATCTCATAATTATTAACAGCTTTTATGACCTCCCTGTCAACAGGGTTTATATTCTCCAGCCTTCTTACCCCAGCATCATATGCAGAGCTGTTTTCCTGAACACCAATTATAGCCGCACCTTCTGTATCAAGCTTGGGATGAATCCATAAGATGGAGAGCAATAAAAATATCACGAAGATTATTATCCTTATTTTAAACCAGTTTCTTATCTTCATTTTAGCTAATCCCCTTCTTCTTGCAGTACCATATTAATATTGGGGCATTCCCAAGGTAAGTGGATATAATGTCAGTAATTAAGGCAATTAAGATAATAACAAACATCTGGTGCAGCACCGGGCTTATAGCCAGGGCAATCCCAATTAGCATTACAATTATTGTTGTAGTAGTCATCTTTAATCCTGTTTTAATGCTCTTGACCATTCTTTCAAGATACCCCCCTTCTTTCCTCTTAATCATCCATGTTGTAAGCAAAACATCAGTATCAATTGAGTATCCAATAATCAGCAGGAATGCAACAATGCCAGCACCAGAAATCTTCATGCCAGTTAAGCTAATCACAGCAAATGGAACCGCAATGTCAATAAGCGCAGCAGAAATAACAGCTATGCTTGGGATAAATGTCCTGAAAGCTATTGACACACTAATAGCCATCATAATAAAAGAGAATAAAATAACAAGCATTAAAGACCTGTAAAACCCAGCACTAAACTCAGCCTGTATCACGCTTGATGAAAACTGCTCATCACTAAAGCCAATGCTTTTCCTCAGGCTCTCTTTCAGGCCATTAACATCATCCTCTGCTAGTTCCCCAATCTTAATTGTAACCCCTAGGTTCTTATGCGTGGCAAAATCAGTCAATTCCCTTACTGTAAAATCTTCATATCCATTATTGCTTAAAGACCCCTCAACATCCGCAACCTCAACTCCAGGCTTGTCAATAGTAACCTCTACCCCCCCTTTTAATTCAACATCTCTCTGGACAGGCTCTCCATGCTTAACATAATTATAGCTTAATACCCCAATGCTCAGTATAAGCAGCATGATTGGTATGAGCATTAGCTTCTTATAGTGCTTGTCATAAAACTCTTCTACCTTTTTACTCATTTTTCACATCCATAAAACACCCTCTCTTAAAAGGGTTTAAATACTTTATTGTCGCATTTTTTCTATGCTTGAAATCCTAAGATTAAGCCACAGGATTGCCCGGGATAAAAGAATCTCAACCCATATAGCATTAACCTCCAGGGCATTTCTTGCTGATAACATGTATTACTCAGGAGAAAAAGACTCTTCTTTAGAGTCTTCAATAGAAAGAATAAACAAAAAATTTGGCAGTAAGTTCTCAATAGAGTATGTAAAAGACCCAATCAGGCTGGTAAAAGAAAAAAAGGCCAAGGGCTGCACAATAATCCACCTCACCGTGTATGGCCTGGAGCTGAAAACCGAGCTTCCAAGAATAAAAAGCCTGAAAAACATTTTAATAATCATTGGCTCAGAGCATGTCCCATTTGACTTCTACAAGCTGGCAGACATCAACCTCGCAATAACCAACCAGCCCCATTCAGAATTATCAGCATTAGCAATCCTGCTTTATGAGCTTCAGCAAGGCAAGCAATTAGCATATACAGATGCCCTGCTAACAATCAAGCCCTGCAAGCTTGGAAAACTAATAAAGCAAGCTATTTAAACAATCAGCGCTCTCAATAATTATGGGTTTGATTAAACAAGCAATTAAAAAAATAAGGTATCCAAAATTCATAGTGCTCATTCTGACCTTTATTCTTGCTTATTTTATCCTCTATCATAAAAACTTCTCAGCATTAAGGGACTTGCTTTCATCATCAGGCTATCTCGGGGCATTCCTCTCAGGCATATTCTATGATTCTGGCTTTACAGCAGGCATGTCAACAGCAACATTTATTCTTCTTTCAAAAACTCTCAACATTATATTAGCAGGGATTCTTGGCGGTTTAGGGGCTTTGATTACTGACTTGCTAATCTTCAAGTTCATCCGCTGTTCTTTTGAAGATGAAATAAAAAAGCTCTCAAAGGAAAAGCTCCTGCTTAAGTTTGATAGCATCCTCCCCAACCCATTAAAAAAAGTGTTTGTTCCCTTAATTGCCATGTTCTTCATTGGCTCGCCATTGCCAGATGAAATTGGGATAACTTTGTTGGCAGCAACAACGAATATTAAAATAAAAACCATCGCAGTCCTTTCTTTCACATTAAACACAGCAGGAATATTGACAATTTTAATGCTTGGCAAGGCAATCTAATCAAACAAAAAGCTTATAAATCCAGTTATACATGTCTAACTCTATGATAGAAATTAAGACAAAAGCTAAGGAATGGGGAAACTCCATTGGGGTAATAATCCCAAAAGAAGCAGTTATAGAAGAAGGAATTAAGCCTAATCAGGAGATTACTCTCCAGATTAGCACAAAGCCAATAACCCGGGGAACGGACATATTCGGAAAATGGAAATTCAAAAAGTCAACTAACCAGCTTCTCAAGGAGGTAAGAAAGGAGTTTGACTGGGGGTTCTAATGTATTTTTTTGATACATACGCATTTATGGAGCTAGGGACAGGTAATCCTTCCTATAAGCCCTTTGAAACTCAGCCATTCATAACAAGTGTGATGAACCTGGGAGAACTTTATGGTATCTTCCTAAGAGAAAGAGGTAAAGAAGCAGCAGATAACTGGTTTGCCAAATTCAGCGCAGAGCTTCTTGAAATCACCCCAGAAATAATGATTAAAGCAGTATATTTTCGCTTTCTGAATAACAAGAAAAACATCTCTTTAACAGATGCAGTTGGCTATGTATTGTCTTTAAAGCATAAACTAAAATTCCTGACAGGAGACAAAGAATTCCAGAATCTCCCAAATGTTGAGTTTGTTAAATAATGCTAACTCTCAATAATCTCAATCTTATGCCCTCTTTCCTTTGCATCAATCAAGCACACATCAAAAATCTCCACATCCAGGTTCTCCCTGATTTTTGCCCGGTTATACCCTCTTTTCCTCAGCCTTTTTTCAAGAGTTTTCAAGTTGCATTTAAGAATATAGCATTTTTCAACATATTTTTTAGGCAGGTAATGGCTCAAATGCCCATCCAGGACTAATTTTCTTTTGCTTTCCTTAATTATCTTAATCAGAAACCTGTTCAGCTTGTTAACATCAACAATCCAGCTTTTTCTTTTTCTGTCATAGCCATCATACAGCTTGTTCTTGACAATAATGGTATTAAGGCTTACATATTCTGCTTTTATCTTTCTTGCCAGCTTCTTGGAAAAAGTTGTTTTTCCAGCACACACACTCCCGGAAACAATTATGGCTTTTCTCATTTAAACTTCCCCACAGCCCTCATTGATTGCTCTTTAACTCTCAGGTGTATATTAAGTTTCCTATCATCAAGCTCTTTAGGGCCAAACCACTTAATCTCTTTATGCTCATCTTTCTTTAAAACCAGCTCCCCGGTTTTTGCTTTTAAGAAATAAACAAAATTAATATGGTTGTGTTCTTCATTAATATACTCTTCCTGAATATCATCAGGCTTAATAAGCTCTCGCAATTTTCCAGGTCCATCAGGAACTTTATCTTCTTCACTAATCTCCACATCTAATCCAGACTCTTCCCTAACCTCTCTTACAAGCGCATCTCTTAAGCTCTCCCCTTCTTCAATATGCCCGCCAAGCGGCAGCCACATCCCAAGCTTGGTATGGTAAATCAAGGCAACCTTTCCATTATAAACACAATAACAGCTCACCACAAAATCTTTCGGTTTCATTTTAATCTATCCCGGCAAATAACCTCTCATCATTAACCTTCCATAACCCAAGCTTAGCCCCGGCATCCAGCCAGCCATGCGCATAATTTATAGCAGCAAAAGCATTCACATAGTCTTTTTTCTTGTAAAAATGCCCAGCATCTGCAAGATACCTTTTTATTGTATCAAGAAAAGTTTTTCTCTCACTCTCCCTTCCATTAGCACACTCAGCTCTTTTAGCCATCTCAAAAGCAT
>DATDYH010000002.1:0-2098 GCA_035289045.1 Candidatus Nanoarchaeia archaeon | reverse complement strand
TGCTTTTGGAACATCTATTGGCGGGTTCGTCAATCTATTGACAGTCTCCTCTGCATTATTTGCATGCACAGTTGCATATACACTATGCCCTGTATGCATAGCCTCAAATAAAGTCTCAGCCTCTTTCTTCCTTCTTATCTCTCCAACAACAATCCGGTCAGGCCTCATTCTTAATGAATTGACAATCAAGTCAAGCATCTCAATCCCACCCTTGCCCTCAACATTTGGCTCTCTTGTATTCATAGGCACCCAGTGCAGGTATTTGGGCAACTGGACTTCTCTGGTATTATGTGCTATAATATTATTGCAGATAAAACTCTCATTTTCAGGAACGCTTAAGTCATACACATACCCTTCATAATCAACCTCTTTGATTTCAACAACCCGGTCCCAAAAAATATCATTCTCACTTAGCTTTATAATCTTTCTCAGCTCCCCATCTACCATTGAAATCTCATTAATCCCGCTTAGCTGGATTAACTTTCTTAAATACTCCCTCCCAATATCAGATTTTTTATATCTTCCCTGCCAGGATTTCCATGAGCTGTATTCTAGAGAGTTTTTTAACGAATAACCAAGTTGATGTTTAAGGTAGAGATAAGCATTTTTAGCTAAAGGGATTACATCTTTCATATCATGCGGTTTTCTGTCTATTAATTTTAAAAGTTTTAAATTCTTGTCATTTTGAATGAACCCAACCTCACAATTAAATCTCTTTAAGAATTTTGAGCCGCTTATTCTCGCTTCATAAGTCTTGTCCTTTCTTGAGTCCAGGCCAATCCTCAAAGGAATCTCAAATCTCAACAGCATTGTCTGTATATCCTTCAACAGCCCTCTGGAACAGCTATTTACAGAAATCTCATCTTTTTTAACACAGCCATCACCGTTGAAATAGCCTTTAACCAAAGAAGCATGCAGTTCCTTATTAAGCCCAAAAATCCATTCCGGAATTCTTTTTGTGTAAGCATCACCTTTTAATTCCATTACTTTTTCAAAGAAGATTCTAAGGCATCTAGAGTTAATCATCAAAGTTATTCCATCATTATGCAGCCTTACACGGGCGCCAAACCGGGTAGCAAACCTCTCAACCAGTTCTCTGACATTAACCCCTGGATCGCTTATCAATATAGACTTTTTATCATAACATCCATCAGCCATCCACATTCCGGCAATAACAGAGAAGAGTTCATCTACCCTTATTTTAAAAGGCAGGAAGGTTCTTCCTTTTTTATTGCCACTTTTAGACAAGATGCATAATCTCTCTTTATCTTCTTCATTAACATACCTCGCTAATTTCTTAAAAGCTCTTACAGGAACAATCCCCCGGTCTAAATAATACCTTCTCTTAGTACCTTTCTTTATTATCTTCCCCCCATAGTCTTTAATTAGTCTTTTTACCGGCTCACCTTTAACCATAAACCCATTAAATATCTCAAGATAGCCAGTTAAATCAAACGTTTTTTCAGCGCCTTCATACCAAATTTTCCTGGGAGTAGCAATAAAGCTCCCAATTTTAAGATTCCTGCATCTAGTCTCTTTTATTTCATTATCAACTAAGCCAAACAGAGAATGGTCTTTTGTTACGCTTATCTCTTTCCCACTGCTTAGCCTTACCTGTATTATCGGTTTTTTTACATAATGCCTTATTAATAAACTGGGCTTAGTAAACCCCACCCGGCCTATTTTATCCATGCTAAGTACTTCAACATCTTTATTCTCATGGACCTCACACCCATCAGTCAAAACTAACTTTTCTTTATTAACCTTTGAATCAATTAACTCTCCTATGCATCCTTTTTTGATAATCCCTTTTTTCTTGTAAAGCAGCTCAGCATCTCCAGTAACACTATCCTCTACAGAGATAATCCTCTGGTTCGGAGGAAAAAAGCTGCATAAGGCTCCTAAGAAGCTTGTTTTTCCTGATGCAGTCCCTCCTGAAACCAATGCGCTCATCTCATACTCCATTGCAAGCCAGACAAGTGCAGCAGCACTCACAGATATAGACTTGTTCTGGATAAAGTTTGTTATTGTAATTGGCTTTGAGGCAAACTTTCTTATTGTAATTGTGTTTCCATGAGTTGATATTGGCTGCAGGGTT
>DATDYH010000001.1:0-12873 GCA_035289045.1 Candidatus Nanoarchaeia archaeon | reverse complement strand
CCCAGCTTAATCGCAAACCCGATTTTTAAAATTCAAAAGAATTAACAGCAAGACCAGAAACCCCTAAAAGAGTTTCTTCCCGGTTAAGGCGATTCAAAAAGCTTTTAAGTTTGCTACCTTTATTTCACACATGGTTCTTTTTAAGTGGGAAGGAAAAATGAGAGAGTTCCTTGTCCATAAGCTTTTAATAAGCATAGCTGAAGTAATACTTTTTATGTATCTCCTAGCAGGGATAGTCGGATTAAGGGCATTATCAGAAAATCCTATCCTCAAAGATTACTTATTCATATTTGGAGGGATGATGCTTGTAGGCTTAGTGATACCTTTAGAGCTTATGGCAATTTATTATAAACTCAAGAATTAGGCTTATTTTTCATAAACCTCCCCAAATCACCCCCCCAAAACCCACTCTAAATCACAAAATCACCCCCCCAAAACCCAAATTTCATATTTTGCCATTAGGAGCCTTATTAGCAAGGTATTTAAAGGATGTCGTATAATACACATTGTCCGACAAAATGGATCAAGAAGAGGTGGCTAAGAAAATTGAAACAGAGCTAAGGCTCCAAGGTTGTTCAGAGAGAACAATAAAGGTTTATACCACAAGAAACATAGATTTTCTAAATTTTATAAAAAAGCAGCCAAGCAGGGTTACTACAGAAGAC
This sequence comes from Candidatus Nanoarchaeia archaeon, assembly GCA_035289045.1. Classification (GTDB taxonomy): domain Archaea; phylum Nanobdellota; class Nanobdellia; order SCGC-AAA011-G17; family GW2011-AR20; genus DATDYH01. The sequence goes on along the minus strand of DATDYH010000001.1, from coordinate 12,208 downwards.
CTTAAGCTTTACCTCTCTTCTTTAATTAAAAAAGGCAATGATAGGCCGACCATAGCCCTGGCCAAATCCTCCCTGAAATTCTTCTATGACAAAACATTAGAAAAAGGGCTCTTTTCAGGGAGTAAAATCCAAAAAACCAAAAAAGAAAGAAAACTGCCTTCAGTTCTCCTAAAAGAAGAAATCAACACTATCCTGGATAAGAGCCCCCTTTCCAGAGCAAAACTCGCTACAGAATTTATGTACTCTTCAGGATTAAGAGTTAGCGAATGCGCTTCTTTAAGATGGTCAGACCTGAGCCTAAATGAGAAAACAGGCCATTTGAAAAGGGGCAAGGGAGGGAAAGACAGGATGATCATCCTTTCTGCCAAGTTAGTAGAAGACCTCAAAAAATGGCCACGAGAAGGGCAATTCATATTCCAGGGAAGGAATGACAAGCATATCTCTACAAGAACCTTAGAGAGAGATGTTAAAGACATATTAAAAGGCCTGGATAAAAGAGTTTACCCCCATTTATTAAGGCACTCTTTTGCAACCCATCTATTGGAAGATGGCTATGACTTAAGAGTTATTCAAGAGCTTCTGGCCCACGAAAATTTAGAAACAACCCAAATCTACACTAAAGTTTCTACAAAAACCCTGAAAAGCGTTAAGAGCCCAAGGGATTAATCTTCTTGAGGGTAATCTGGCATTTCTTTACTGTAATATCTGAGTTATCCTTTTCTTTTAATTCTGCATCACATAAAGATTTACAAGGTATATTTACTTTATACTTGTAATATTCTTTATCTTTATACCTTCTGGAAATTTCTTTTAAAATTCTCATATATTCAGGATATGAAGGCAATAAAGAAGAATGATATTTATAGCACAAAGAGCATACAGAGAGGATAAATGACTGAAGAAAAAGTAGGGGACATTTTTAGATAGAAGAAGTTAATACCTATTAAGTTCGCTTAGCGGAGAAGCACCCAAATCAACCAAAGCAGCATATCTTTTGCATTTTCCATGCCGAATTATAAGATAAAAGCTTTTAGAGTGCGATTTAATCTGGTTTTTCAGACCAACCAAGAAATTAAGAGGACTTTTGCGTCTAGTAATCTCTTTTAACTCTTCTTCTGAAACCATCTCTCCAACATGCTCTAGGAAATAAAGAAGAGCTCTTCCCGTCCCAGTATCAATATTGCCTAAAGCAGGACTCAATCTTTTTCCAATAAAATATTGTCCACCATAGAAATAAATATCCCCATAGGCCCTTTCCCCTTCTTGCTCGGGAAGTTCTAAAACACAAAAATGATTCACAATAAAGGATTCAAGGCCCGCTGTTAGTCTTTCAATAGCAACAACATCCCTAACATTTGGAAGGATATATGTGCTTTTATACTCTTCAACTAGTTCTCGGATTTTATCATTATCTCCCATATTTCCCATTAACATCCTCTATCTAGCATAAAAATCAAAAATTATAAAACCCTTTCTATATCGTATTTCCTAATTCTTCGTTATCTAACCAGTTCCACACATTTCATCCCTTTAAAAGCCCTGTCTCCTGTTAAGAACACCCTTTTTTGGGCAAGAGCAAAAAATCAAAGAAAACCTCAGCCAGCAAGCTAAATTTTTACCTCATCAAAGATTTCAAAACTCCTCAAACCAAAAAGGTTAAATATAACTAAGTTATATCAATTTTATGGTACAAATTGAGGCAAAAACAAGAGAATGGGGAAGCTCTTTAGGAGTGATATTACCCAAGCCCCTGGTAGAGGAAGTAGGTATAAAAGCAGATGAGATAATCATTATAGATGTCAGAAAAGGGCATAAAGCAAAAGAATTTTTTGGTTTATTAAAAAACTGGGAAAAAAGCGCTCAGGAAATTAAGGATGAAGCACGCAGAGGCTGGAAATAATGCAAAATTATTTCTTTGATACCTATGCTTTAGTAGAGCTTGTAAAAAGCAGTCCAAATTACACACGCTATGCAGAAGAGATAGTCACGACATCAATACTTAACCTGATTGAACTTGGTTATGTTATTGCAAGAGATTTTAATGAGGCACAGGCAAAGATTGTTATAGAAAAATTTAAAGCATGCACAATCAAAATCCCGGATGAAGTAATCTTAGAAGCAATAAAACTTAAACTCAGAAAAAAAGAGCTGTCTTATGCAGATTGCATAGGCTACTGTCTTGCAATCAAATGTAATCTGAAATTCTTAACAGGCGATAAGCACTTTAAGGGGCTGCAGTATGTTGAGTTTGTTGTTTAAATTTAATCGGGCTTTAGTATCCCCGAGAAGCCTCGTTCTGTTTAAGTCTTGCCCTAATGCTGTCAAGAATAGCATCTTTTACATGCTCTCCAAGATAAAACGTTCTTATAAATCCTGAATGCTCGGGATAAGCTATCTGGCTCTCTCTAACATCAATAGCAAGCCCAAAAAACTTCGGAGCAACCCATTCACTAAAGACAAAGCAAAAATTGCTCCCATCATCCATTCGCAAATCATGAGGCAGACAAGCACTTAAAGTAATTCCATCCCCTTTACTTAACTCCCCAAAAGGCTTAACATCAACAATTCTTGTACCATATAATCCCCTCTTGTCTTTAGGCTCTCTATCATCTATTACATATTCAATCCGCCCATCCACCATCTTCCTTAGAATGTTTGGGGTGCTAATAATCTCAGGAATTAACCGCCCCACTAGAGAATCATTCACATTTCTTTCTGCTTCCTTATGACTATGGAAACCTCCATAACCCACAAGCCCGCAACAACTGAGCATCAATATTCTCTTTCCAAACTTTCTTATCTTTTCACTTACCATCTACAACGAACATCCCAAAAGTTTAAAAAGTCTTCTAAATCTTCCTGACCCCAGGAGAATTATCTTTTCCTTCTTCAGTATCTTCACAATCAGGCTCTTTAGCCTTATCATATATCATCTGGAACACATCCCACATCATAAGGTCAATTAAAGTCCCGGCTTTGGAGTTCCCTTCTGTATCTCCCTTAAAAAGTTCTTTTTTCTCAGGCCCAATAATCATCATTCCTTTTTCATCAATCCCATATAAAGGGCACCCTCTTGACCCAGTATACCAAGTTCCTGTTTTTTGCCAAACACTGCTTGAATCAGCAACAGCCATTGAATCTCTTGGATTGATTATCCTAAAATATTTTTCAACAAGATCTATCTTTCCGTCAGAGCCAATATCAACAATCCTGTATCTCTCCCCATTCTCTGTGTAGCTAACATCACCCATCTTTTTTGTTCTAAAAGGAACATTCCCTCTTGGAATATTAGGAACCTCAATTATTCCAGCACTTGCTTTTGAAGGAGTAGCACTAAGCATAGCACCCACTAATACACCTCAACTAAAATTGAGCAATCTTCTCATACATAATCAAAAAATCAGGGGTTTATAAGCCTTTCTAATTGTATCACTAATAAGGGATAAAAAAGCAATTTACTCACAATAAAACCTCTAATCAAAGATAAAAACTTTTAATCACCAAAATCAGCTAAAACTTTTAAGTATTACTAAAAATTTATCATCACAAGCAGATTAAAATATTCAATCAAAGATTAAAATAATTATTTCTGGTTTTTTTCCAAAAGCATTAAATATTTATCCCATTTATCATCATTAATGGCAGAGACAAGCTTATACAGGGAAGCTACATTGCAGGTAAGAAACTTATTCTATAACACCCGAGGGGATTTATCCCCTGATATAATGGGGCTTGTTGATAGGCTTGAGCAGCAGGTAGGAACACAATTTCATGCTATGTCTTTATTAGCAAAGTTTATTGTAGACTCTTTAGGAAAAGTAAACCTTCCTTGGCTTCATAAATATCTTCAGGTTGCCGCTTATTATATTGGAGAAAAAACCAGGGCAGATAGCAACACCAACTGGTATCATGCATCAGATGATTTAGCAGAAAAAATTGTTCAGGCCGCATGCTCGGACCAGAAAATCCTTTTAGACCTTCAAGATTTGGAAAGATTAAAGCTAGGCTTCCCATTAGCAGCCTAAAAGCATACCTTTTTAAAGCCTATTTCTGTCTCAGTCATATAATGTAAGGCTAGCTTTTCAAGCAATCCTTGCATAAATAGGAGTGAAAAAAATGGATAGAGAACGAAGGTTCAATAGACCAAGAAACTTTGGCCCAAGAGAGATGCATAAAATAACATGCAGTGACTGTGGCAAAGAAGCAGAGGTTCCTTTCAAGCCAGTTGAAGGCAGAAAGGTCTATTGCCGAGATTGTTACCAAAATCATAAGACCTAATTCTATCATTCAACAGGATTAGTGCATTCTTTTTTCTTTTCTTTATTTTTATCAACCCAGCTGTTTATGGTGCAAGGAGTATCTCGCTGGTTTAGAAAAATCAGCTCACTAAGCTCTCCTCGGTGCCTCTTAATCAGGGAGGAACTTATCTTCCCGAGAATAAAAAAGTTTATATACCTCTGTAACATTATAATTATCGACGAAAAGGGGGGTGAAAAACCAATGGGAACCATACTTAAAAAAAATGTCATTACAAGACGCTCAGGTTACCTATACTATGTAGATGGTAAAGGTAATGTCTGCGAAGCAAAAATGGCTCGTGGTGGCAAAAGAAAAAAGAGGCGCTAGAGTCTCTTTTCTTTTTTATATCTCTTTTTCTCTGATTTTTTATCCCAAAATAAAGGCATTAAATTGAACTAAGACTGCAATAGTATCTTTAGAAATCATATTCAATATTATCAAAGCCAGTATACCTGTTTAAATAGCCTTCAGCAGAAGTATTGCTCTTAAACTGCCTTACTCTCTCCTTGACTCTTTTAAAGAAATTAACAAGGCTCTCCTCAAGCTCTTCATAATCCTCAATTACAACAACTAATGCACCCCCTAAAAAATCATCATCCTCATAACTCTTGTTTTCATTGCTGAACTGCTGCTTAACCTCGCTGATTATCCTGTCCCTTAGCCTATCAAAAGACTCAGCAAGCTTGAACTCTTTTTTTAATACCTGCTGATTGCCATTTAATTTAACAATCAGGTCAAAATAAGCAGTATCAGTATGCCTGTCATATTTTGTTATCTTTGCCTTCTCAAATTTAATCACTCTTCTCTCAACCATACCCCCATCAACTACAGATTTATATTTAAGCTTTTTCCCCTTCTAGCTTAAACTTTCCAAGCCCCTTTACAAGATTGTTCTTAATCATTATCAAGTCTTCACTGCCAGGGTAATTTCCGCAAACATGGCCAAAAGAGCTAATAACTCTTTGTTTATATCCATTAGGCAAGGCCAATCCTTTACCAGCCATCTCTACAAGAAGACAGCTCGTAGCATCCCAAACACTATAAACTTCTTTAAAGCAAGCATCCTCACTTATCTCCATAGTTAGCTCAACAAGAGAGCACATCCTCTCATATAGTCCAGATAAAGGGTTCACCTCACAGCCCGGCAGACAGCAAATTCCAGCCCTATAGATTCTTTCTGTCAGCATACGCATCCCAGAATAAAAAGTTCTAATCCCCTCTGGGTCTTGTGATTGTTCAAGCAACTCCCTAGCAATATTTTCCAAACAAGGGGGTCTTTTTCCATCTTTCCCATAAACAATCCCAGAAGCTATCTTTCTTGCATTTATTCCCATGTATTAAAGAAGAAAGAAAACTTTAAAACCTTATCCCAAGCAAAAGCCTTTAAAACACCAAAGTTTCTTTTGGGAATACAAGAACTTTTCCGCTAATCTGTCATGACAGATGGCGCACCAAGTTTGCATAGGCAAACTTTGTGTTTGCAAAGAAAAGGGCTTGTCTATGGGCTCGTAGCTCAGCCTGGTTTAGAGCACCTGCCTCTTAGCCTTTCTTTAGGAAAGCAATCCTGGGGAAAGAAAACAAGGAGACAGCAGGTGGTCGGGGGTTCAAATCCCCTCGGGCCCGGACATTATTAAAGGTGAGTTATTATGCAGGAAGAAAACCTTGGAATAATTATTGGAACTGTTTTAGAGGCAGAAAAAATACAAGGAACTGAACGTTTACATAAAATTATAATTGATATTGGTCAAGGGAAAAAAGTGCAAATAGCCTCAGGAATTCCATGAGATTTTGAGCAAGGCTATCTTATATGCAAGCAAGTACCAATTCACATGAGCGTAAAGCCTATGAAAATTCATGGCATACTTAGTGAAGCAAGGTTTTTAGCAACAAGTGATGCAAGGGGCACCCCAATACTATTGCACCCAGAAAAAAAAGTCCCTGCTGGAAGCAAAGTCTGGTAGAATAAAAAAAGTTTATAAAAGCTCTTTAATCTTGGCAATATACTCAGCTACTTTAGCCCCTTCATCAGTAAGCTTGATGTTTTTTATTCTTCCATGCTTCTCAAAAAGAACTAATTTAGCCTTTTCCATCTCCTGCAGGATTTTAACAGCATGGCTGTAAGTACAGTCCACTTCTTTTGCAAGCACGCTTCCATACCTGTTATTTCTCACAGGGTCTTTTCTCAAAGCAACCAATATCATTGCTGGTTTTTTCCTGAAAAAAACCTCAAAAATATCTTCTTTCTTTTTAACCACTTTACCCCCCGCTTTTGTCAGCTCTAGCCAATATTTAAACCTTTCTTTGTAATCTATATATTAAATCAATATCTTTAAAACCTTATCGTTTTTATGGCACATTACACCAAACATTATCTTTTTATACTCAGCCCTTATTCTTGCTCATATGTTGGATATAAAGTTTATTAAGGAAAATTCAGCCAAGGTTATAGAGAATATAACAAAGAAAAATCAGCCAGAAAAGCTCCCCCTTGTCAGCTTAATCCTCAAAAAATATGATGCATCCTTAATCTTAAAGCAGGAAGCTGAGAAGCTCCGCCACACCCGCAACCAGCTCTCAGAGCAGATTAACTCTTTAGTCAAGCAGCAAAAAGACGCATCAAAAATAATTCACCAGTTAAAAAGCATTCCAGAGCAGATTAAGCAGTTAGAAGATAAAAAAGCAGCCTTTGAATCAGAAATCAAAGAGGCTCTCTCAAAAATCCCAAACATCATGCACTCATCAGTCCCAGTTGGCAAGGATGCAACTGAGAATAAAGTTCTTAAGGAGCATGGCAAAATCCAAAAATTCAGCTTCCCGGTAAAAAACCATGTTGAGCTTGGAGAAAAGCTTGGGATGATGGATTTTGAAGCATCAGCAAGTGTTGCAGGCAAAGGATTCTATTATCTCAATGGAGACATGGCATTGCTGAACCAGGCATTAATACACTTCACAATCGACTTTATGGCAAAAAAACACTACTTGTATATTGAGCCTCCATTAATGGTAAGCAAAAGAATTGCAGCAGCTGCAGGTGATTTAAATGCTTTCAAGCTTGCTTTATACAAGCTTGAAGAAGAAGACCTTTATATGATTCCAACAGCAGAGCACGCTATTTTAGGGATGCTGGCAGACAAAGCAATAGAAGAGTCCAGGCTTCCATTAAAGCTCTTTGCATATTCAATGTGTTTCAGGAAAGAAATCGGCAGCCATGGAATAAATGAAAAAGGCCTTTGGAGAACCCATCAGTTTAATAAAATAGAGCAGTTTATCTTCTGCAAGCCAAAAGATTCATGGAAGTATTATCTTGAGTTAAGAAAAAACTCAGAAGAACTCTATCAGAAATTAGGCATTCCTTACAGATTACTAGAGTGCTGCTCCGGAGACTTGGGAGACTGGAAAGCAAAATCAGAAGACATAGAAGCTTACAGGCCAACAACAAAAGATTATGGTGAGGTAGGCTCTTTAAGCAACTGCACTGATTTCCAGGCAAGGGATTTAGCCATTAAAGGAAGTAACAAGCAAGGAGAAAAATATGTCCTGCACACATTAAACAACACAGCAATTGCAACCTCAAGGGCATTAGTCGCAATAATGGAAAATTACCAGCAAAAAGACGGCTCAATTAAAATTCCAAAAGTATTGCAAAAATACATGAATAACAAGAAATTCATCAGAAAACAATAGCTTTTTAACCTTTTTCTATACGCTGTATCTCATGGCACTGGAAGTTTATGCTCACCGAGGGCTTCACAGGAAAAATTATCCTGAAAACACTATCCCAGCTTTTACATCAGCATTAAAATATACCCTCAGGCTGGAATTCGATGTCCGGCAGACAAAAGATAGGCATGTAGTTGTTTTCCATGATGACCGTATAGATAATGTAACATTCGATACAGGCTTAGTAAGCAACCTTCCCCTTGCAATGCTTCAAAATCTTAGAACAAGAATAAGGGGCAGCAAAATTCCCTCTAAACAACACATCCCAACACTGGAAGAGGTCTTAGCCTCTTGTTCCAAAGCCTTAGCCTCTAGCCCTAATAAGGCGAGATACCAGATTGAATTAAAAGCGCCAGGTGTTTTAGAGCCAACCCTAAGAGTCCTTAATAAAAACAAAGTTCCAGAAGCAAATTATTTCTTTACCTCTTTTTACCCAAAAACTCTTCAAGAAGCACAGGCACAGGCACCAAAAATAAAGAGATTGCTTTTAATCCCCCCAGAAAAACTTATTGCGGATGCACTTCTAGATATTGGAAGTTTGCAAACTTCAGGCTTAGAATTCCAAGGGGTAGGATTAGGAGACAGTTTGCCGGGTCTTTTTAAAGATAAGCTAAATCGTGTGAGTATAGCTAAATTTCAAGATCTTGGGCTTAAAATAGGCTGTTATGTTGTTGACTCTCCAGCAAGAGCAGAAAACTTAGAATCATGGGGGGTAGATGGCATTGTTACAAACAGGTGTGATTTATTCAGAGAGTTCATAGAAAAAAGAGCAGTTAAGCACTAACTTTTTCCTTGGTAGCAGGCAACACATATCCCCTTCTTTTTTACAAAATCCTTCTCGCATACATCTGCCCCGCATAGCCTGCATACATATTTTGCAAAATCCTGCCCGCACAAGCTGCAACTGCTTATCCTGTCCATATCCCAGGCACACATTTTTAAATATAAAAGTCTTCCCTATATATTGTATATAATCGGTAAAATGAAAATCCTGGCAGCAGCAGACATTCACGGCGACACAAGACTAGCTAATGCTCTGGCAAAAAAGGCCCAAAAAGAGCATGTAGACCTTGTTGTTTTGTGCGGTGATTTAGTCCTGTCAGATGCCAACGCATCTGGAATAATAGGCCCATTTGTAAAGAAGAATAAAAAAGTTGTTTTAATCCCAGGCAACCATGAAACAATTGCAACAGCAGATTTTCTCGCAGAATTATACGGAGCAACCAATCTTCATGGCTATTCAATGCAATTAGGAGAGAAAAAAGAGCTTGGCTTATTTGGCTGCGGATTGGCAAACATTGGGCAGTTCAGGCTGCAGGAGCATGAAATCTATGATATCTTAAAAAAAGGCTACAATTATATAAAAAAGTCAAAGAAAAAAATCATGGTAACTCATGTCCATCCATCAGGCACTTTAATGGAAAAGCTCAGCCACTTTGTTCCCTCATCAACAGGAGTTAAAAAAGCCCTGGATGTATTAAAGCCAGACATTCTGCTTTGCAGCCATGTTCATGAAGCAGAAGGCATAGAAGAAAAAATAGGCCAGACAACAATCATTAATGTGGGCAGAAAAGGCAAAATAATTGAGGTTTAAATGCTTTCAAAAAAACACCGGGTTATAATTGCAATAGCTTTTTTCGTGCTCCACTTTATTCTGCAAGGCATATCTTTATTATATGGGTTTGCAGTAGGCATGCAGGAGTTTGACAAGCTAGATGGTAAGCTCCCAGAAAGAGAGCCCTTATTAGGCTATAAATATGCAATGGTTCCATTTTACATCTTAAGTTTCCCCACATTTTACACACCAATTACAGGCCTCACCTTTCCACCAAGCTTAGTATGGCAATATCTTCCTTTCGTTTTTAACAGCCTAATCTGGAGCATAGCATTTTATCTCTTAAGTATTTATATCACGCAGAGAAGACAGAAGCAGCAGCAAAGGAAGAAAACCTAGCTCTTCTCAAACACAATCTTTTTAAGCCCTTACTTAAAGGAACTCTTTATGGCATCACTAATAATCACAGAAAAACCTTCTTCAGCATTAAAAATAGCCCAGGCTCTCTCTCCAAAATTTGAAAAAAAAGCAATCAGCAAAATTTCTTATTATGAGCTTGAATATCATGGCAAGAAAATTCTTATTGGCTGTGCAGTAGGCCATTTATACAACCTAAGGGAAAAAAACAAAAAAGGCTGGACATACCCTGTATACGAGACAGAATGGGTTCCCAGCTACACATTGTCAAAGCATTCAGCATTCACAAAAAAGTATGTTGAAGCGCTTGAAAAGCTCGCTTCACAATCAACAGAGTTTTATGTAGCAACAGACTTTGATTTAGAAGGCAGCCTTATTGGTTATAACATTATCAGGTTTATCTGCAACAAGCAGGATGGCAAAAGGATGAAGTTCTCAACATTGACAAAAGAAGAGCTGCAAGACTCATTTGAGCATGCTTCCCAGCATCTGGACTTTAACTTAATAGAGTCAGGAGAAGCCCGCCACATAGTAGATTGGATCTATGGCATCAATCTCTCAAGAGCATTGACATTAGCAATCAAGCACGCTTCCAACAGGTTTAAAATCATGTCCTCTGGAAGAGTCCAGGGCCCAGCATTAAAAATTCTGGCAGAAAGGGAATTAGCAATACAAAAGTTCACACCAGAGCCATTCTGGGAAATCCCGGCTTTTGGCGAGCTAAATTCAGTGCATGAAAGCCAGCCATTTTTCAATGAGCAGGAATCAAAAAAAATCCATGAAAAAATCAAGCAGGAGCGCTCAGCAACAGTTAAGCAAGTCAGCAAGCATGAGTTTATGCAGGAGCCCCCCCACCCATTTGATTTAACATCACTTCAATTAGAAGCCTATCGCTGCCTTAAGATCCAGCCAAAAACAACCTTAGAGCTGGCCCAAGCCCTTTACACCAATGCCTACATCTCTTATCCAAGAACATCTTCGCATCAGCTTCCGGAAGCATTGAACCTTAGAAGAATAATCCAGGATTTAGGCAAGCAGGAAAAATATGCAGAGCTTTGTAAAGAGCTGTTAAAATCCAAGTTAACCCCGAATAACGGCAAGAAAACAGACCCAGCACACCCGGCAATCAGCCCGACAGGCATAGCCCCAGAAGGCTTAACCAAGCAGGAAGCAGATATTTATGACTTAATCGTCAGGAGAACATTAGCAACCTTTGCAAAGCCTGCAAAAAGGGAGACATTAACAATCAATCTTGATATCAAGGACGAGCCTTTTATAGCCCAGGGAACAAGGACAACAGAAAAAGCATGGCATGTTTATTATGGGAGATTTGCAAAATTCAAGGAGCAGGAGCTTCCAGGGGTAAAAGAGCATCAGAAAATCAGGATTGATAAAATTGAGCTTCTAGCTAAAGAAACCCAGCCTCCAAAACGCTACACACAAGCTTCAATAATCAAGGAGATGGAGAAAAAAAGCCTGGGAACAAAAGCAACAAGGGCAGCAATCATAGATTCATTATACCAAAGAAACTACATCTGGGAGAACTCTATCCAGGTAACAAGCCTTGGCATGAAAACAATTGAAACTCTTGATAAATATTGCCCTGAAATCCTTGATGTTAAGATGACCAGGCACCTGGAAAAAAACATGGAAGCCATAAGAGAGGGCAAGCAGAAAAAAGAAAAAGTAATCGGCCATGCTAAAAAAGACCTTGATAAAATCCTCACCCATTTTAAGGAAAATGAGCTCAAAATTGGCAAAGAGCTTACAATTTCATATGAAGCAACCCAGAAGCAGGAAACATTAATAGGAAAGTGCAACCTGTGCGATGGTGACTTAAGGATTATTTACTCAAGAAAGAACAAGTCTTATTTTATAGCCTGCAGCAAATACCCTGAATGCAAAAACACATTTTCACTTCCAAGATATGCCCTGCCAAAGCCAGCAAATGAAACATGCCCTGAATGCAGCTCCCCTTTGGTGTTAATGATAAGAAAAGGCAAAAGGCCATACAAATTCTGCATAGGCAGGGACTGCCCTGCAAAGAAAAGATGGTTTGAGCAGATGCAGAAAAAAGACAAGGAAGAGGCAGAAGAAAATAAACAAGCAGGGGAAAATAAGAAACATGTTCGGCAAGAATAAGCAATTAGAAGAGATGAATGAAAAACTAGGGCAGATGAACTCTGTTTTAAAAGCCAATGAAGAAGTTGTCGATAA